>JAEURE010000296.1 GCA_016789485.1 Anaerolineales bacterium
TGGGGGTTTTGGATGATGAAGGCAAGTTAAAGCAATTCATTGCCGTGGGGATGACCGAGCACCAGATCAAAAAAATAGTGCACCCACCTGTTGGCAAAGGATTGATCGGGGAGTTGATGGATACTCAGACTCCGATCCGCCTAAAGATCCTTCAGGAACACCCTGCTTCGGTGGGATTTCCTGAAAATCATCCGCGCATGGTTTCTTTTTTGGGTGTGCCAATCCGTACGGGGGATAAACAGCTTGGTCAAATTTATCTCACCGAAAAAATCGATGCGGTTGAATTCACATCTGACGATGAAATGATCATCCAGATGCTTGCCGGGTATGCCGCTACGGCCATTACAAATGCGCGGTTGTATGAGCAGATGAAGGAGCGCGACCTCGCGCTGACCCGCCGCAATGTGGATATGTCCCTGTTGAACGGTATCGCCTCCACCTTAACCTCCAGCCTGGAACTCGACGAGATTCTTAATAAGACCCTCGGGCTTGTGATGAACTACATGAAAGTGGAAGCAGGCGAGATTTTCCTCTTGGAAGAAGATAAGAACACCTTGCGCATGGTGTTGCACCGTGGTCAGGCTGCGGAAGCCTTCTGGAGGCGCAATATTTTCAACGTAGGGGACGGTTATCCGGGTCTGGTAGCCAAAAGCCGCCAACCGTTGATCAGCCGTCAGCTTGCGGATGATGCGAATTTCCTTCGTGATGCCGTAGTGGAAGCAGGTTTTCAGCAAATTGCCTGTATTCCTTTACTTTCCGGTGAAAATTTGATGGGTGTGATGAGCGTTGCCACGCGTGGAACCGATCCATTTGACGAACGAAACATCCAAATGCTCACAGCGTTGGGCGCATGGGCGGGACTTTCCATTGAAAATGCCCGCCTGCATGCCAACGCTCGCCGCCTGGCTGTGCTGGAAGAACGCGACCGCATCGGCATGGATTTACATGATGGCATTATTCAATCCATTTACGGTGTGGGTCTGGCATTGGAAGGGGTCCGTCTTACCTTAAGTGAAGACCCTGACGCAGCTAAAGGGAGAATCAACCATGCAATTGATGGATTGAACCAGGCGATTCGCGATATCCGTGCCTATATTCTGGACTTGCGGCCGCGTCAATTGGGTGCGGAAGGCTTATTGAATGGTATAAAACGTCTTATAGCCGAATATCGCGCCAATACATTCTCCGAAGTTCACTTTACTGGTCCCGATTCAGACCTAAAAGACCTGCCTCAAACCCAGTCACTGACCTTATTTCACATCTGCCAGGAAGCATTGGCTAATGCTGCCAAGCATGCCAAGGCAAAAAGCGTGCAAGTTGCCATCTGGACGACGGATGATCGCGCATTAATGGAGATCCGTGATGACGGAAAAGGCTTTGATCTTGATGGCATGCACACTTCCATAGGTCATGGACTCGCTAATATGCAGACTCGTGCTCGTGCAGTAGGCGGTGATATCGATATTTCATCCGTTGTTGGAGAGGGAACTACCATTCTTGTATGGGTTCCACGCGCAATTAAAAAAACAATCGCATGATTCTTTGATTTATCCAAAATGAATCACAGGAACTCGAGTCTCATTTACAACGAATCAAAAAAGTTTTACTTAACAATTCTTTAACATAGATATGCCTTCCATGACCAAAAAGTACTCACTCCACCCATATATGGGGGGTGGGAGCAGGGTGCAAGGCGCAAGTGGCTGAAACACTCGTTCTATAACATAACAATATCATTCATGAATACGAGATGATTCTTTAACATAACCCAACCTTAAAAAAACACATCTTTTTAACTTAACGTAGGTTGAACGCCTGTTATCATTTCAAAGTATCTGCTAGAATGAAACCACGCTGATATAAAGGATGTTTGCCCCACGCATCCGAATCCCGCAAGACTCTTTACAAAAAATTTCAAGAACCGATATCTAAGCCGCAGTTAAAGGCGGGTTAGTTCAATATACTCTGAAAAACAAATACTTTTCACATTGAGGAATGCTTATGAACGCAGAGCAGGCTTGGCAGTCAGTACTCGCACAACTTCAAATGGAAATGCCCCGCGCATCCTTCGACACATGGGTGCGCGATTCGCGTCCTTTGGCATACGAAAACGGAATGATCACCGTTGGCGTACGCAATGCATATGCGCGTGACTGGCTCGAGAATCGCCTGGCGACCAATGTCAGCAAATTATTGATCGATATCCTCAACTCGAACGTTGCCGTCAAGTTCGTTGTTTCCCAATCGGAAGAAAACGCCTCCACCACTGACCTTGAGCCTGATGCCTCTTCCATTGAAATCACACCGCCTGAGCCAAAACCCCGTCATGTGACCTTGAATCCGCGCTACACGTTCGATACTTACGTGGTCGGCTCTGGCAATCGCCTTGCGCATGCGGCTTGTCAGGCCGTGGCAGAGAAACCCGCTCGTGCCTACAATCCGCTTTTTCTCTACGGCGGTGTGGGGCTTGGCAAAACACATCTTTTGCATGCCATTGGCAATGCCTGCCATGCCAGCGGACTTAACGTTCTTTACGTTTCCTCCGAAGAATTCACGAATGACATGATCAATGCCATTCGTACGCACACTACTCAGGCGTTCCGCGAGAAATACCGCTCAGCAGATGTCCTTCTTGTAGACGATATCCAGTTTATCGCTGGCAAAGAATCCACGCAGGAGGAATTCTTTCATACCTTCAATACCCTGCACGGACAGGATAAACAGATCATCGTTTCATCTGACCGCCCTCCCAAGTCTCTTGTCACGCTGGAAGAACGCCTGCGCTCCCGCTTCGAGTGGGGGTTAACCGCCGATATTCAGGCTCCTGACTTTGAAACCCGCCTTGCCATTCTGCGCTCCAAAGCCGAACGCACAGGCCGCCAAATTTCAGATGAAATTCTGGAAAGCGTCGCAAAACAGGTTCAGTCCAATATCCGCGAACTGGAAGGCGCACTCAACCGTATCATCGCTTTCGCAGACCTGAGCGGCTCCGCTCTCACCCCCAGCCTTGTGGAAGTAGCTCTTGCTGACCTGATGCCTTCTCGAGGCGATATTGAACCGTCCCATGTAGTGGATTTGGTCGCTCGAAAATACAATCTGACTGCCGAAAAACTCCTTGGCCGTGATCGCACGAAAGAGGTTGCTTATCCCCGCCAGATCGCCATGTACCTGCTGCGCGAAGAGGCAAAGATCTCCTTCCCACAAATTGGCGAAGTTCTCGGCGGGCGCGACCACTCTACCGTCATGTCAGCCATCGAAAAGATCAAAGAACAAATTCGCCATGGCGACAGCCGCCTGGAAAAAGACATCGCTTCCATCAAACAGCAGTTGTACGATCAATCCGTACCTGCATAAAAAAACAGGAACAAAAATTTAAACAGGCATACCCATTGGTGTGCCTGTTTTTTTATCCCCATTCTGACCTGTCAGGTCTTGTCTTATAATTGACAAATGCTTAAAACCGTTTCAAAGTATCAAAACCCGCTGCTTTTTGCCGTCATCACAGTCACCGCTTACGGATTGCTCCTGCCTTTTACAGGTTTTTACTGGGACGACTGGCCCTTTGCATGGATCGCAAAATTCCTCGGTCCCGCAGAATTCAATCCCGCTTTTGCGCCGTTCC
>JAEURE010000297.1 GCA_016789485.1 Anaerolineales bacterium
ACGAATTCATGCTTCATTTTCTACGAGGCTATCGTCGCGCCTATGCATTGGAACCAGCATGGTTGAAAGAGATACCCACCTTCCTGAAACTGCGCGAATTGGAACTGTACGCCGTCGTCCACCGCGACTTTGACATCGCAGGAATTAACCACAACTCGCTTGAAAACTTTGTCCGTGCACCGGGCTTTGACGCGGGCAATTCAGGTCACATGTGGATTGCGAATTTCATGCACAATCGCAAATCCCGCATCGAACAAGACCTGCCCTTCATTGAATTCGACTTCGAATCGCTTGGGTAAAAAACCCTACTTGTAATATTTTCACAACTTACAAAAATGCAATTTCGGGCTACAATAGCCTCATGGAAACAAATAAAGGTTATCTACTGGTCGTGGAAGATATCCCCGATATCCTCACCTTGCTGGACACCACCCTCAAGTTCAAAGGCTATCGCGTTGTCACCGCACGCAACGGGCAGGAAGCGCTGGAACAAGTGCAAAAGGAAGCGCCTGCGCTGGTCATCACCGATATTCTGATGCCCAAGATGGACGGTTTCAGTCTCGTCCATCGCCTGCGCCTCGAACCTGAAACGCGCACCATCCCTGTGCTTTTTCTCTCAGCCACCTACGTTGCGCCTGAAGACAAAACATTCGCGCTCACCATCGGCGCCACACGCTTCATGGAAAAACCTGTTGTGCTGGATGATTTCCTTAAACTGATCGAAGAACTGATGGCAAAGCCTGCCCAGGTCCCGAAACAGCCGCTCAGCGAAAAAGATTTTTACGAAGGCTATCGCAAGCGGCTCGAGATCAAACTGGCTGAAAAGAATACACAGATCATCCGCGCAGAGGGTCTTTTAAAAACCGTTGCAGAACACGAGAAGGAATCCTTCAGCATGTCCATGCTTCACGCGGTCAATGAACGCAAAGAGATCCTGCGCCTGCTGGAAGAGGTCGATGCCCGTCTGGCAAACGAAGAAAAAGAAGAAAAAAATGAAGAAAAAGCCGGAGACGTCGAAGCGTAAACAAGACGCTTCTCTCCGTTCCATAAACTCCCTCCAGATACATGTCTGAGGGAGTTTATGTTTCAGCAACCCGAAGCAGGATAGTCCGTACATATTCTATGCACCGTATTTCAATTCCAAGGAGTCAAATCTCATGAACGAAAATAATCCTCAAATTAATTACGCCGCCCAATTACCCACCAGCACCCTTGCCATCATCAGCATGATCTCGGGCATTCTGGGCTTCACCTTCTTCCCGGTGATCGCCACCATCGTGGCATTGGTCACAGGCTATGCTGCGCGCAAGGAAACGCGCGCCGTCCCGCCGCAAGCCGGGGGCGATGGTCTCGCCACCGCAGGTATCATCATGGGTTGGGTACAGGTCGGCCTGACAGTGATCAGCATCTGCTGTGTAGCGGCCTACCTTGTATTTGGCTTTGGCCTGGCAGGCTGGTTCGCAACTCAGCAATAACATTCTCTTAACTCCATTTTCGTTTACAAGTGTATAAATGGTCTTATAATCCTCCAAGGAGGCGCATATGAACTCACTTGAAGAGATGATCATGGAGGAAATTTCAACCCTGCCCGAAATGCAATTAATCGATGTGCTGGGATTTATCCGCTATCTGAAATCTGAAACGTCTGAAACGCCCAGGCTGATCGAGCAATGGTTCGATGGCGCCCAGAAGTCGATCCACGCGCGAAAAGTTGAGTTCAAGCTTACGCAAGAGGATATCGAAACGCGAAGCAGGACAAAGCGTTCAACAAGGAAGTGACCCGCTTCACTCTCCGCTGAAAATTGACCAGCCAATATCCAGCAAAGTCTCCCTGACAGTTTGAAAAGATCGTCAGGGCACTTTGCTTTTTTGATGGGAAATCACGAACGAAACCGCAACATCGTATCCCTGCCGTTTTGCTACAATGCAAGGTGAGCCGAAAGGAATAGTCCAAATGGATGGATGGACGTTTGGGCCTGCGTGATAGAATCACGATAAGTGAAAAGACCATGACCACGATTCGCACCCCCGCCAAAATCATTCCGCGCGCTTTCCCGGGCATCAAACCCGATGAAGTGCAGGAAATCATCATGAACAGCCGCATCAAGAGCTACCCTGCGGAGACTGTCGTTTGCATCGAGGGTGCATTCGAGCAAACCTTTTATATGATCCTTGAAGGCGACTTTGAGGTAACCAAGAATATCAACAATTCCGAACAGCGCCTGCTGAAAACGCTGACCGCGGGGGATTTCTTCGGCGAAATGGCGCTCATCCACAACGCCGCCCGCGCCGCGACGGTTAAATCCATGACGAATGTGGTTGTCCTCGAGTTGGACAAGGAAGGCTTCAACCGCGTTTTGAAGCGCAGCCCCAGCGTGGCCATGGCCATGGTCGGAGAGATCAGCAAACGGCTAAGACAGAACGATGAGCTTGCCATCGAAGACCTGCGCCTGCGCGCATCCGAACTGGCGAATGCCTATCAACAGCTTGCCGAGCAGGAACTTGCCCGCCGTGAATTCCTTTCCAACATCGCCCATGAATTACGCACCCCATTGATGATCGCCAGCGGCTATTTACACGCGCTCAAAAGAGGCATGCTGAGCGGGGAACAGTTGACAACTTCGGTGGATACCATCTCCCGCAGCGTTGACCAGATCGTGACACTCACCAACGACCTACTCTTTTTGCAGGAGATCGAACTGGTGATCCCCGAGTTCCAGCCCGTGGATATAGTTGAAGTGGTGCGCAACGTTGTCCGAAAGTATGAAGGGCGTGCAAAGGACAGGAGCGTGACGATCAAGCTACGGGATGATCGTAACATTCCCAATGTGCAGGGTGATACACAGTCGCTCGAGAGAGCCATTACTGCCCTGGTGGATAACGCCATTAAATTCAGTGCGCCGAACGGCGTAGTGGAAATCCGCTTTGCCAGCCAAAATAACAGGGTCAGCGTGTCGGTGGAAGACCACGGCATCGGCATAGACGATGCGCTCCGTCCGCGCATTTTTGATAGATTTGTCCATCTGGAACGCAGCAGTGAAGAGTTATACGGCGGGCTGGGTATCGGCTTGTCCATTACACGTCAGGTGATCCATCAGCACAAAGGCAGCCTGGACGTTGAAAGTCAGTTGGGTAAAGGCAGTAAATTCACCATTACCCTGTTGAAGTGGTTATAAGCCGCAGCAACAGGTGAACGAATAAAGGCAAGCACAGGGCGGGTGCGTTTCTCTGGAGAATATATGCAGTCCAGCCGAATACGAATCACCATCTTATCCATCATCGGCCTGCTTGGTCTGGCAGCCTGCGGCAATTTAGGGGGCGGCACGGAAACACAGCAGATTGTCCTTCCCTACACACAACAGGCGCCTTACATTTCTGGCATAGGCGGGACATGTGACAATTCCCTTTATCCAGTTCGGCTGGGAGCAAGCTGGGCATATATCAACTCAGGCGGACCGAATGGAACTTTTGTTTATAGCGACACGATCAGCACGGTTCGCGAAAATGGGTTCACCCTCACTTCTCAATTCAACAATCTCACCCGCACACAGGAATGGTCCTGCGAATCAAACGGACTGAAATCATTG
>JAEURE010000298.1 GCA_016789485.1 Anaerolineales bacterium
ACACTCATTGCATTCGCAAGGGTTTGCAGTAACCGGATCTCAGAATCAGAGAAGGCGTGTTCACGCTCAAGATTTTGCAGGCTGACAATACCTTGTACATGTCCTCCTGATTTGATGGGCATCCACACACCTGATTTTGGTTCTCCCCCCGCAGGAGTATGCATGTTATACCTCTCGGATTCCTGAAGCATGTTTTCATTGATCGCAACCATTTCGCCTGTTTTGGAGATATATTCGATCATCCCGCTGAAGGGGACTGGGTCGGGATGGTATCGTTCTCCCAATTCGTAGAAATAGTTAAAGTTAGCCTGCCGCGACTCGTGATCCAAGATTCCGATGACGACGATCTGGGCATCAAAGATGTCTCGGATTTTGTTACCGACTGCGTCATAGATACCTTGCATATCCAATTCCGCAGCGAGGGCAGCTTGCACGCTGTTGATGATGGCGAGCTCCGCGTTGCGTTCCTCAGTGATTTTGAGCAGGCGTTGGGTTTCGTCGAACAAACGGGCGTTTTCGAGAGCGACACTCATCGAGTTGGCGAGGGTTTCCAGCAGACGTACATCGGATTCACTGAAGGCGTGTTCGCGGTCAAGGTTCTGAAGTGAGATAACACCTTTGACTTCATCTCCCACGACCATTGGTACATACAAAAGGGACTTGGGCATTTCGCCCTGTATCGCAGTTGGATTTCCGTATTTTGCCGCAGCTTCAGCTATATTTTCATTGATCAACAAGTATTGACGGTTTTCAATAACATACTTACGATAACCGATCACTTCCAAGGGTTTGCTCGGAAAACGCACGCCACGTTCGATGATGTATGGGAAATGGAGTAAGTTATCCTTGCGGTCATAAAGCCCGATATCCGCCACCTGCGCGTCGAAAATGTCGCGGAGTTTGTCGCCCACCAGATTGTAGATACCTTGAATATCCATTTTGGCGGCCAGCCCCGCCTGTACGCTGTTGATAATGGCGAGCTCCGCGTTGCGCTGTTCGGTCTCTTTGAGCAGGCGTTGGGTTTCGTCGAAGAGACACGCGTTCTCGAGGGTGGCTTCTTTTTGACGCGTGAGATATTGCGCTTCGCTCAGACGGAAGAGGCTTTCGGCGCGTAACGCGGCTGAATTGTGTTTAGTCTTCACCGCCATGTTTGACGATTTGAGCGCGGCTTTCAAGTCACCCGTCCGCATTTGGACGAGGGCGAGGCGGTTCAACGCCTGAACCTTCAAACCTTTGACCTTAGACGTTCGGCCGATTTTCCCCATCGCTTTGGCGTCTTTCATGGCAAGGTCAAGTTTGCCGATGGCGATGTAGGATTCGGAGCGCAGGTCGAGTAAATCCATTTGGTGGGTGGGTTTAATTTTCGGCGCAGATAATGCCTGTGTCGCAGAATCAATTGCCGCCGCGTGTTGACCCGTCCATGCGAGTTGGCGCACCTGCTCAATGACCTGGTCACTGGAAGATAAAGGCTGGCCGCTTATTTTCTTTGCTGTCTTCTTCGCCATTGGAAATCCTATTCACCTAAATAATTTTTCAACAGCTCGAACAATCGATTGTCGTCTACGGGTTTGGTCAGGTAATCGTTACAACCCGCCTGCCTGGCTTTTTGTTCATGACCATCCATGGCGTGCGCGGAAAGGCCGATGATGGGAATATCAGGCATGGATTTGCGGATCCTTCGCGTGGCATCGTATCCATCCATTAAGGGAAGCGAAATATCCATGAGGATCAAATCTGGTTTCATTTCAAGCGCCATCGATACCCCCTCGAGTCCATCCTTTGCAACAAGCAGGTTGTAATCATCCTCGAGCAGTTGAGTGATCAGGTCGATGTTGAGTTCAGTATCTTCCACAACGAGAATGGTTTTCATGGGCGGCTCCAAATGAGAATCAAGCTTATGAAATGTTTGGAACGAATATTGAATTGAGAAGCGGATAAATTCTATTTGACCGGTTTGGGTTTGGAAAAGCTGGGGCGCAAGACAGGAGGACACCCGTTCGCATCTTTATGGACTTCTGCCTGACTCTCCGTCCTAATTAAAATCCTGGCGGATGGATGATGTCTTAATGGCATGTCCATGCTCCTCTGTCCTCTGATTTGATATTAAAGAGTTTATCGGGCGATACACCTTAAGTCAATAGAGGATTGCAAACGATGGTGCGCATTGGCACAATCTTCGGGATAAAATTTAATGAATAATTAACTCCGCGGCAATGCAGCCTTAATTGCAGCCGCGTATACTTCGGTCATCAAATGGATTTGGAAGGTTGAGGATTCAGTGCGAATGGTGCACATTGTTTTGTTGGTTTTTGAACTGGCATCTGCATCCCTGTTTCAACGGCAGGAACATTCCGCCTACCTGACATATCTCCTGCTGAATTCATTTGAAGTGAAAAGGTAACGTTCTTTCACGTTCTTCCTCCTTGGTAGGCCCGTCGTGAGACGGGCGATTTTTGTTAATAAAATGATTGCATTCTATTTTGCGGCGAGTATAATTATTCACATTAGTTCTGTACCACCTCTGCAAGCCATCCCACAGCCAAAGGATTTGCATGTGACCACCATTTTTTTTGCCACAGACATTCACGGGTCGGATATTTGCTGGAGCAAGTTTTTGAATGCGGGGAAGTTTTACGGCGCGGATCAATTGATCCTTGGCGGAGATATGACGGGAAAAGCGGTAGTCCCGTTTGTGCATCAGGGCGGTAAAAATTATCGTATCACTTTGCTGGAACAGGTGTTTGATACTACGAACGATGATGAATTGCAGGACATGGTTAAGCGTGTCCGCAGCCGCGGCTATTATCCCTACATGACCAATCCCGATGAAATTGCTGAACTTGAAAAAAATCCAGAACGCGTCAGTGAGATTTTTCTTGCTGAAGTGCTCAAGGTCGTTCAACAATGGATGGACCTGGCGGATAAAAAACTGGAAGGCACCGGCATGACGCTTTACTGCTGCCCGGGCAATGACGATATGGATGAAGTGGACGCCATCGTTCGCGCGAGCCGCAGCGTGGTTCTGGCCGAAGGACAGGTCACTACCCTGAAGAGCGGCCATGAGATGATCGCCTCAGGTTGGAGCAACCGCACTCCCTGGGATACGCACCGCGAAGAGGACGAGGACCAGCTCAAGGTCAGGTATGATGCGATGACTTCGCAGTTGAAGAATCCACATAATGCTATTTTCAATATCCATGTGCCGCCGTATAAATCCAATCTCGATGAAGCCGCGGAACTGGATGAAAATCTGCGTCCGAAGATGGCGGGGCAGGCGTTGAAGCCCGTTGGTTCTACAGCATTGCGTCAATCCATTGAAGAAGTGCAGCCGTTGCTTGGCCTGCACGGACATATTCACGAAGGCCGCGGCGTTTCCCGTATTGGAAAAACGCTTTGCATTAACCCAGGATCCATGTATGAGCAAGGGACGCTGCTTGGCACGATCGTACGGCTTGGCAAGAACAAGGTTGAAGATTACGTTTTGACAACAGGGTAAAAGTATAGGGGCGAAACAATGTTTCACCCCTATCTTGTAAACAAACACCAAAAGAGGAGAGTGTTATGAG
>JAEURE010000299.1 GCA_016789485.1 Anaerolineales bacterium
AACGCGCTTTTGATGGGCGGTTTGGCTGTCACGTTTGCGATTGTCTGGCTACGTCATGCAAAAGCATGGGCAAAGACTGTAACCATGGTCTTTGCAGCAATAGCAGTTGCCTCTGTTTTCTTTGCGACATACTCGAATATTCTTTGGTCTCTGGTGATCATTCTGGCAGGCGGATATATTCTCTTCACATCCCTGCGTACAAAAACAGCGTAAACGATTTCAACGGGGAACCTTCTCATGCTCTGAATCAAAAAAAGACCCTCATACGAGGGTCTTTTTAGCTGGGGACAAAGGATTTGAACCTCTACTAGCTGATCCAGAGTCAGCCGTCCTGCCATTAGACGAGTCCCCAATGCTTAATCCAGCGGGCGATATTTTATCACGCACGCGGGGATGAGGCAAGGGGCTGCCAGTTTAGGGCTTATTTGCCGTTTCGCGCCGCGCGGCGGGTATTGTCCTCAATATCTAACAGGATGAGCAAACCGTGTTCGGCAAATTTGAAGCCAATAAAATAGACAAAGCCGGGCATTAGCTGAAGAAAATATGGATTGAAATAACTGACAACATCAAGAATTGTCTGTCCCTTTTGGAAAAATATCCCTGTCACAAATTGCATAAGGAATTGTGAGAGGGAGATCACCGTAGTGAAAATATAGACTCCCAAAACGATCCAGGCAAAAACACCCGCAGCGCGCGCAATTTTGATGGCTGCATCACGGTCAAAGTAGGTGGCTAAAAAGCCGGTGCGATTATCATTTGATTCGGGCATAAATCCTCCAGGCAAGATTATACATGAGTCAAGTTTGTTATAATAGCGAATATTAACACAAAACAATCAGGGCGGGGAATGCGTCTCTTTAGCATATCAGATAGACGGCAGAAAAGAGGCGGTTCGATACCTCCTGAAATCCAGCATTAAGGCAAATCCATGTGTGACGAAGAAACAATCAATAAGCCAAGTGATTTTATCCGCGAAGCTGTTGCGGAAGATTTAAAGAACGGACGCTTCAACTATGTCCGCACGCGCCTGCCCCCCGAGCCGAACGGGTATCTACACATCGGCCACGTGAAGGCGTTCATGATCGACTACCTCATTGCAAAGGAAAATGGCGGCGAGCTGATCCTGCGTTTTGACGACACGAACCCCGCAAAGGAAGAAACGGAATTCGTGGAAGCCATTATGGACGATGCACGCTGGCTTGGCATTGAGTGGGTCAAGGTGACATACGCTTCGGATTATTTCGATGAACTGTATGAGTGGGCCAAAAAACTTGTGATGATGGGCAAGGCATATGTTGACGATCAAACGCCTGAAGAAGTGAGTGCCAATCGCGGGACATTGACCGAGCCTGGAAAAAATTCTCCGTTCCGTGACCGTGATGTGGAAGAGAATCTCGATTTGCTGGAACGCATGAAGAACGGCGAGTTTCCAGACGGTTCTCGTATTTTACGCGCGAAGATCGATATGGCGCATCCAAACATCAATATGCGCGATCCAGCCATGTACCGCATCATTCATGAGCCGCCGCATCACCGCACGGGCAGCAAGTGGAAGATTTATCCAATGTACGATTGGGCGCATGGACAGAACGACTCGATGGAGGGTATCACCCATTCTTTGTGTTCGTTGGAATATGAAAACCACCGTCCATTGTACGAATGGTTCCCCGAGCAACTTGGCGTATTCAAACCGCGCCAGATCGAGTTTGCACGGTTGAACCTTACGTACACAGTGATGAGCAAGCGCAAATTGCGCCGCCTCGTCGAGGAAAAACATGTCAGCGGCTGGGATGACCCGCGTATGCCCACCCTGCGCGCCATGCGCCGCCGCGGGTATACCGCCGAAGCGATCCACGACTTCATCCGCCGCGTGGGTGTGGCAAAGAATTACAGCGTGAGCGATGTTTCATTGCTTGAAGCCTGCGTGCGTGAAGACCTGAACAAAACATCCTTGCGCCGCATGGCAGTCATCAAGCCGTTGAAGGTTGTGATCGATAACTATCCCGAAGGGCAGACCGAAGAAATGGACGCGGTCAACAACCCCGAAGACCCGAACGCTGGCACACGCAAGGTCCCGTTCTCAAAAGTGATCTACATCGAGCAGGATGATTTCCGTGAGACTCCGCCTCCAAAATATTATCGTCTCTTCCCGGGCAACGAAGTCCGTCTGCGCTACGCGTACTTCATCAAATGCACGCATGTCGTGAAAGATGACAAGGACGAAGTGGTGGAAGTCCACGCCACGTATGACCCGACCACGCGCGGAGGAGACTCTGCCGACGGACGCAAGGTCAAATCCACGATCCATTGGGTTTCCGCGGCACACGCCAAGGAAGCGGAAATCCGCATGTACGACCGTCTCTTCACCAAGGAAGACCCCGAAGAAGGCGACGAAGGATTCCTTGCCTGCATAAATCCCAACTCTCTGCAGATTCTCACTGGCTATGTAGAATCGCATCTGGCTGCGCCTGAAGCTGGTTCACGGTATCAGTTTGAACGCCTCGGCTATTTCTGCGCTGACCCGGACTCTACATCCGAAAAACCCGTCTTCAATTTAACAGTGAACTTGAAGGATGCATGGGCCAAGTTGGAGAAAAAGAGCGGCAAGTAGTACTTTAAAAAAACAAGACCCTAAAGGTTTTTCACCACCATACGAACCTGGTCGGCAGGGAAACCTTTAGGGTCTATTTCTTTATTTACGGAAAAACCATGCACAAACACCACACACTCGCAGGGATATTTTCAGGACTGGCGGCGGCATCCATTTGGGGAGGCATGTACGTGGTCAGCAAAGTGGTATTGGAAGTAATCCCACCATTCTCTTTACTGACATTGCGCCTGCTCATGGGTGCAGCCGCTTTGGGTATCTTCATTTATTTTCGCAATAAAATATCAAATGCAAAACCCGTCATCACGCAGGAGTTCTTTTGGAAAAGTCTTCTCGTCGGTTTCGTGGGGTATGGAATTTCGTTAGGCTTTCAATTCGTAGGCACAAAACTTTCCACAGCTTCCAATGGCTCGCTGGTCACATCTGCAACACCGGCTTTCGTTTTGTTGTTCGCGCCATTTTTACTTGGCGAAAAACCCACTCCGCGGCGCATTGTTGCGCTGGTCATTTCCACAGTCGGCGTGCTGGCCGTTATCGACCCGCGCAACGCAGAACTTTCGCCGTCCCTGTTTTGGGGCAACATGAGTCTGCTGGCTGCAGCACTGACTTGGGCCTTGTATTCTGTGCTGGTTCGCAAAGTGAGCAAATCCATGGACTTGCTCACTTCCAGCACAATCATGCTACTAGGCGGTCTGCCTTCCAGCATTGCTTTTGGGATTTGGGAAATCAACACGCAGGGGATCGGCGAAATCACCTGGGGCATCATTGGCGGTCTGCTGTTTTTGGGAATCATCTCCACGGCAATTGCAATGTTCCTTTGGAATTACGCCTTCGCCGAATTGCCCGCTGCCGTGGCGTCATTAACGTTCTTTGCCCAGCCGGTGGTTGGTACATTGCTCGGTTGGTTTTTCCTTTCCGAAAAAATCACTCCGCTCTTCCTAACGGGAGGG
>JAEURE010000029.1 GCA_016789485.1 Anaerolineales bacterium
GGAACCCGTTGACCAGTTCCGGTGTGTATGTGGAGCCGCCGCCAATGACTGTGATTTTCATAAATTCACCACCTTTCCTGTCTTGCTTGATTCATATGCTGCATCCACGACTTTCATGTTCGTTAGTCCTTCCAGTCCACCGGGGCGGGGTGTTTTTTTCTTTTCAATGCACTCCAGGAAATATTTCAATTGATCATCGTACAAACTTTGCGGGCAATGTTCCTTACGCGGGAATTCAAAACCAGAATCGATCACATCGATTCTTTCCTCTTCTCTGTTAGGCAATTCGAGGTGAGTAGGGAAAAGTTCGCCAAACCCCTCCGTGCCATATAACTGAGTTGCCGCTTCAGGTCCATCCGCGTGAGGCTGCCACCAGCCCGACTCGATGTACGATACCGCGCCATTGTCCCATTCGACAATGATGACACCTGTATCATCTACATCGAAATCCTTGTAGAAAGTTCCAATCTTCGCATAGACAGATACTGGCTGCGGGTCGCCAAGCAAAAAACGGGCGGTATCAAGTGCGTGAATGCCCATGTCTGCCATTGCGCCACCGCCTGCAAATTGTTTTTGCGTAAACCAGCCTGAAGGTCCCCAATGGGTATGCACGCCAATACCCTTTGTACGAATGATTTTTCCCAGCCGCTTTGATTGTTGTTTTAGCCACAATACGTCGGGGTCAAACCGCCAGCAGTGTGCCACCATTAATTTCGCGCCAGATTTATCTGAGGCTTCACACATGTTTCCAGCTTCCTTTGCGTTCATTGCCATTGGCTTTTCGACCATCACGTGTACGCCCGCATTCAAGGCTGTGATCGTTTGGGGCGCGTGCTGATAATTTGGCGTTGATACTATCAATGCGTCCACATTGCCGTCTTTTAACATAGCCTCCACGGTTTCATACTGCCGCGTAATTCCGAAGCGTTTTCCAAACGCCGCCATGGTGTCTGTTTTGTGGTTCACGACCGCAGTCAATTCCAAGCCCAGGTTTTGCGCGGCTTGCGCGTGGACTTTATTGATATATCCTGTTCCTGCAAACGCAATTTTTATTGTCATGTTCTCTCCAGTTCCTGGCTGTCTTTTACTGCCGCATCATGATCGGCGTCCATTGCCAGTGCGATGCCGCCCAATACACCTGCCCGATTCCCCAACGCAGGCGGGACGATATACTGGTCAATATCTCTGAGAATCATATTGTGATTGAGGTAGCCATTGAGCAATTTCTGTACTTTTTTTCTTATCGCAGGAAGCAGATGATCTTTTTGCATGATGCCGCCCCCAATAATGATCCTTTTTGGCGAGAGCGTAAAAATATAGTTTGCAAGTGCATGGGCGATATATCCCGCTTCCATCTCCCAAAATGGGTCATCGTCCGGGAGCGTTTCAGCACGTTGATTGAATCTTTCCTGTATCGACGGCCCGGATGCAAGGCCTTCAAAGCAATCTCCGTGGTAGGGACATGCTCCTCGAAATGGATCCAGTTTCAGGTCATGCGGGATGCGGATGTGTCCCATTTCCGGGCTGGTGAGTCCATGCAAGGGTTTGCCGTTCACGATATAACCGCCGCCAATGCCTGTTCCAATGGTCAGGTAAAGCGAGTGACTATCATTTTTACTGGCACCCCATTTTGCTTCTCCTACTCCTGCTGCTGCGACATCCGTATCGGCACTAATAGGCAGGTTGATCTTTTCATGCAGCATGCGGACAATGTTGACATTGCTCCAATGCGGCTTGGGCGTGGTAGTGATGTATCCATATGTTGGGGAGGCAGGGTCAAGGTCAAAGGGACCGAAAGAGCCGAGACCAATGCCATGCAGTTGATCCAGATACGGCGCGAAAAAATCAGAAACCTTTTGCATAGTTTCAGCGGGCAAGGTGGTTGGGAAGCGCGCTTCTGCGACAATGTTTTTCGGGCCGCTGCCTATGGCGCAATTGAATTTCGTGCCGCCGCCTTCGATCCCGCCGTACAACCTTTGAGTGACCATGGATTATTTCATCTCCAATTTTCGAAAGGGTCAAATGCGAAAATTCGACGGGATAACGCCGGCATCATCGCAAAACTCTTTTTGACATGAGAATATCCGGCTTGCCTTTTCCATTCGCATCCGGGACTACCCCTGTGATGATGTATCCCATTTTCTGATAGAACTCAAAAGGATGGTTTTTCAGGTTCTGTATATTTTTTATCTTGTCCCAAAGATTTTCATAAAGGTTACTATTGGCCAGCGAAGTCATATTATCTTCATCGTCTGTGCCTAATATGATTGTCAACCCGCCGCGCATGCGAACTTGTTCTTCGAAATCCTCGATCAACGTTTTGCCAACTCCTTTGCCTTGCATACCTGGCTGTACTGCCAGCGGATGGAGTTCCCAGACAAGGCCGTCGTATTGTGGAATGCCGCCGATCACGCCCAGTAAATTTCCATTGTCATCAACGGCTGTGAGACAGATTCGCTCCGTTTCCAGCATTTCCTGAACCTCTTGTGTTGCATCTTCCATGGTGGGCCAGGCTTCAGGCCAGTGTTCACGGAATGCATCCATCAGCAAGTTCGCTACCTGCCGAATCAGCAAGTCATTTTCTTTTGGTAGTGAAATAATCTTCATGGTCTTGACTTTCCGTAGTTTTGCCAAAGATAGCTTATGCCGTCTTACTCGTAGATTTGGTTTGTGCGAATTACTTCTGCATACCATTCGCCCGAATCTTTGATCGTGCGCTGCTGGGTATCATAATCCACACGAATAAGGCCAAATCGTTTGGAGTAACCGTGCCCCCATTCAAAATTATCCAGCAGCGACCAAACCATATATCCGCGCACATCCACGCCGTCCTGCATGGCAAGGTGGGTTTGAATGAAGTGCTGCTTCAAATAATCTAATCTGCGCGGGTCATGGACTTTTCCGTCAGCGCTGACTTCATCTTTGAATGCAGAACCGTTCTCAGTAATGTATATTGGCGGGAGGTCGTAGTCGCTGTTGATCTTGTTGAGCATTCTTCTCAAGGCGGGTGCGCAAACTTCCCAGCCCATTTCGGTGTATTCGGAGCCAGGAACGATGTCAATATTTCCATTGGCTGATACAAGGTTGCGGGAATAAAAGTTGATACCCACATAATCCAGCTTTTGTGCGATCAACGTCATGTCACCGTCTTTGACGGCTGGCATATTTTCGCCAGCCAACTCATACGCGGCGTGCGGATAATGTCCCTTGAAGATGGGATCAAGGAACAACGTTTCGCTTCGATTCCACGCGGTTTCAGCGGCGGCGATATCTTCAGGTGAATTTGTAGCTGGATCTGCCATCCAAAGATTCAGTACAATGCCGGCTTCCACTTGTGGATTTGTACTGCGAAGGGCTTGCACGCCCAATCCATGCGCTACCATCAAATGATGTGCCACTTGAAAAGCAACGCGCGGATCTTGAATCCCTGGAGCATGTTCGCCAGAAAGATTCCCGTCATAGGTGATGACGCTCGGTTCATTGAAGGTCGTCCAATATTTAACACGGTCACCGAGCCGCTTTACCATCACTGTGGTGTAATCGGCAAAGGCATGACAAGTATCGCGGTTTTCCCACCCGCCCTCATCCTGCAGAGCTTGCGGAAGATCCCAATGATAGAGGGTTAAAAACGGCTCGATATTGGCGGCACACAGCGAATCGACAAGACGGTCGTAGAAATCGAGTCCCTTCAAATTGATTTTTCCGCGTCCCTGCGGCAGAACGCGCGCCCATCCAATCGAGAAGCGATATGCTTTGAGTCCAATGCGGCGTATCAGGGCGATATCCTCCTCATATCGGTGATAGTGATCACAGGCAACGTCGCCTGTGGAGCTGTCTTCGATTTTTCCAGGCGTGTGGCTGAAGCGATCCCAGATCGATTCGCCTTTGCCATCTTCGTCCCATGCGCCTTCGATTTGATAGGAAGCTGTTGCTGCGCCCCAGAGAAAGTTGTGAGGGAATTCATAGATTGTCATGGATGTTTATTCCTTCGATCCAGTCAATTTGATGCCTTGGATAAAAGTCTTCTGGGCAAAGAAAAAGGCGATGATGATCGGCACGGTGAAAACAGTTGCCGCCGCCATGAGTTGATTCCAGATGATGGTTTTTTGCCCTTGAAAATCCTGCAGGCCAAGCGCCATGGTGAAATTGCGCGGACTGTGCAGAAACAACAGCGGACCTGTGAAATCGTTCCACGCATAAAGGAAGGTGAAGACGGTAACAGTCGCCAGCACGGGTGTGGAGAGCGGCAGGACGATCTGTGTGAAAATTTGCCATTCGCTGGCGCCGTCCACGCGGGCGGCATCGCACATTTCTTCGGGAATGGTTTTGAAGAATTGCCGCAAGAGGAACACGTCCCATGCGTTGGCAAAGAAGGCAGGGATGATCAGCGGCAGGAAGGTATCTCCCCAGCCGAGATAGTCATTGAATAGTAAATAAATAGGGATCATCGTCACTTGGAATGGCAGCATCATGGTGGCGAGGATGAGCATGAAGAGCAGGTCACGTCCGGGAAATTTCAGGCGGGCGAAGGCATAGGCAACGGGTGTGTTGGATACCAGTGTGCCGATGATGGTGAAGAAGGCAACGATCAGGCTGTTGCGGAAATACACCCAGAAGCTCGCTCCCACGCCGGGACGGCTTCCGCGATTCATGGCATCGGGGAAATTTTGCCAGCGGAAGGAAACTTCCATGATGGCTTCAGCAATGCGCTCTTTGCCTTGCTGAAGTTTGTAGGTGAGGATCTCGTCCGGGTTGGCTGGGTCCACGAAGGTGCCTACGCCTTCGACAATTTTTACTGCGGCGAGTTCTTTGATCGTGCCATCTTCGACCCTGACGTTATACAGTGGCAACTTCTCGCCGTTCACTTCCACGCGGACATTATCATATGGAAGCCAGCGCGGCGGGGAATGAAAGACATCCTGGTCGGATTTGAAAGCAGTTAATAGCATCCATAAAAATGGGATAGCAAAAAACATGCCGACAAAGATGATCACTCCATGACTGAGAGTGGATGTGAAAATATCGCGGATCTTGCGGACATGTTTCTCAGATTGGGATATATGTTTGGGTTGTGGCGGCAGGTTCAGGTCGCGGGGGGAGGCGCTGGTATTTGTCATGAGGCTATCCTGCGTAATAGGTAAATCTGTCGCTTACTTTGAGAAGCAGGAGGGTAAAGATCAAAATAATGATGAAAAGAATCCATGCCATGGCAGAGGCGTAGCCCATCTTCAAAAACAGGAAGGCGTTTTGGTAAAGATAGACGCTGTAAAAAAGTGTGGAGTCGAGCGGGCGTCCCAGGTTGTCGCCGCCGCCAACAACGTAGGCTTGCGCAAAATATTGGAACATGCCGATCATGCCTGTGATGAGGTTGAACAAAGTAATGGGGGAGACCATTGGAATGGTGATGTGCCACAGTCGTTGAAACCAATTAGCGCCGTCCAGTTCAGCGGCTTCCAGCAGACTTTGCGGGACATCTTGCAGACCCGATAGATAAATAATGATCGTGCCGCCCATGCCCCACATGCCGAGCAGAATCAATGCAGGCTTGGACCAATTTGGGTCTGCCATCCAGTTGGGACCGTCAATGCCGATCCTGTCCAGCAGTGTGTTAACCAAGCCTACTTGTGGGTTGAGCAGCCAGAGAAAAAGAATGGTGCCTGCCACTGTTGGGACGATGGATGGCAGAAAATAAACGACACGATAGAAGGCTTGTCCCCGCACTTTAAGATTCAACAAAATAGCGCATAGAAATGATGCGAACAGTCCAAGCGGAACTGCGATGATCACCATGTACATGGTATTGTTGAGGGCGATCCAAAATTTTTCGTCTACCAACAGGTCGCGATAGTTTTGCAGCCCGATCCTTGCCGGCGCGCGCTTGGTTTTATAATTGTTAAAGCTGAAAAAAAAACACACGACCATGGGGTAAAGCGTAAACGCGAAAAAGCCGATCAGCCAGGGAGAGAGAAAAAGCAAACCTGTGCGCAGGTCTGATTTTGTGCGTTTTGTCCATACCACCTTTGCGGGGAGCTTGATCCCAAACGGCAATTTTCGATTCGTTGAATTTAAGTCGTCCATTTTTCACTCCACTAAAGACGGATGTGGAACGGAATTATGTCCGCTCCACATCCGTTTGCCGGCATTTATTTCATGGCTTCTTTAAATTTCGGTTCAAACTCAGCTTGAATTGCGTCCAGCTCCGTTTTTGGGTCTGTGCCTGTGAGCAGGATCCGCTCTTCTGCTGTACCCATGGCATCATTTAATTCAAGTGATATTGGAGTGGTGAGCACCGCGTACGCATTCGGGCTGGACATCAAATCCACAAAGACCTGGAATTTGGGTCCGAGTTCTTTGAAGCAGGGGTCTTCGGCAGCTTTTCTGCTGGTGGGCAGATTGGCGTTGAAACAGAATTCCTCCGCCACAATGGCAGGTGACATCATCCACGCTAATAGTTTTGCAGAGGCATCTTTATCTTTTGCGCCGGATGGAATTACAACTGCGGTGCCCTGATTGACGATGGTGCCCGCGCGTTCGGGGTGATCTGCGGGCGGCGGGAAGGCAGCCACGCCATAATTCAATTCAGGTTTCAAAGCAGGGATGAAGTTGGGACCTACCTGCCATTCACCCTCGACCATCATCGCTACTTTGCCTGCGTAGAAAGGCGCATCGGGCGAACCGTATTCGCCAAAGCCGGAGGAGAAGGATTGGATATTGTCCACGCCATATTTTGTAAAGAATTGCTGCTGCCAGGTCATCGCATCGATCATCGGCTGGCTGTTGACGGTCAACGCAGAACCGTCATCGCTGTACCAAAATCCGCCGAAGTTGCGGACGTATAAGTCTGTGTGACTCCATGAATGATTTGGGATAAAGCCGATTTGTTCAATGGTCCCGTCTGCGGCAATAACGGTGAGTTTGTCGGCATATTCAACCAATTCCTCCATGGTTGAAGGCGGTTTTTCAGGGTCGAGACCGGCGGCTTCGAACAGGTCTTTATTCCAGAAAAGAGCATACGCATCCGTGCCCCAGGGCAGGCAAAGAATCAAATCACCCTGCCGGCATTGCGAGAGCGGCGCTTCGAACATATCGGCCATATCAATATTGCCTGTCTTGATTGCGCCGGAGAGTTCATCCACGAGACCTTCCTTATAGAAGGACTTCGCAAGATCGCCGCCGCTCAAGATAAGCACGTCGGGCGGAGTGGAGCCTGTCAATGCGGGCAGGATCTTATCTTGTTCAATTGGAGCGGTCACTTCAACTTTAATCCCGGTTTCAGCGGTGTATTTATCAAAGAGGGTCTGGATCTGTTGTGGGTTATCACCCCATTGGATCCATACACGTAACACCTTTTGTTCATCACTGACAGAGCCTCCACCAGCATTGCCACAAGCAGAAAGCAGCATGGATGCCAGCAACACAATACTTAAGATTCGGAATAGTTTTTTGTTCATTTTTCTTCTCCAAAGAAATTTGATTTAAGGTGCGGCACGGAGACAGTATTCCTATTTTTTCTTTTCACCTCCTTAGATATTTTTAGAAAGGGATGTGCCTTCCTGGAATTTGCACCCACAGGATTCGCGAATTATCATTTCAGTACGCATCAATGTCAGGCTTTGAGCCTGTTGGCCGTTCAACAAGCGAATCAACTGGCGGACAGCTTCGCGACCTACTTCCTCGATCGGTGCGCGGACGGTTGTCAGAGCGGGGGAAAGGTACCGGGAGAATTGAACATCGTCGAAACCGACAACAGCCACATCGTCAGGGATGAGGCGCCCGGCATTTTTCAATGCGCGGTAGGCTCCAATGGCGGCATCGTCATCGCCGGCGAAGACTGCATCGAATTGAATCCCGTCACGAATCAACTTTTGCATTGCGGCAAAAGACTGTTCTTCGTCGAATCCGCCAGTCACGATGAGGTTTGGGTTAATTGGAATATTATGCATCTCCAGAGCTTCGCGGTATCCGCGCTCGCGCCATTCTGAGTCTTCGTGGTCTTCGGGTCCGCGCATATAAACGATTTGGCGCCGTCCATGCATTTCAATCAAATGATCGATCAACATGACTGCGCCGTCTTTATTTTCGATTGTTATGACTGGGACATTTATTTCGCGGGGAGGGGTCTGGTGCATGAGTACAACGGGAAATTGAATGTCGTGCAAACGCCCTAATTCATCGAGGGAAAGGCTGGAGGTGAAGACCAGTAATCCATCCGTATTATGCTCTCCAAGAGGTTTGCGCTGGTTATCATGAGCGCCTTGCGTGGAATGGATGAGCAGCTCATACCCTGAGGTGCGCGTCTCCGCCTCAATCCCTTTCAGGAGGTGCGGGAAAAACGCGCCGCCAATTTCAGAAAGGATCAATCCAATGGTATTGGTTTTGCGGCTGGCAAGCACCTGTGCGGCGGTGCGGGGAACGAATTGCAGTTCCTTAATGGCGCGGTGAACTCTCTCGGCAGTTTCAGGGACTACGGGAGTTTTTCCGTTTATGACGCGGCTGACTGTGGCAATGGACACCTTTGCCTTTTTAGCTACATCTGAAATTGTGGGGGAGGAGGTTTTTAGTTTCATGAATGTAAGCGCTTTCTGAAAGCGCTTACATAAGTATACTCAAAATAAACCAAAAGTCAAATTAGAGCTTTAGCTGAATTACATCCGTCTATGAATTTAAGATACTTGTTAGTAGCATTAGAAAAGACCTGAATGCTAGAATGACACGAGGCTTTTCTGTTTGCCATGAAGCAATTTGCCTGGCTTTTTTTAATTCTCCTGTTGGTTTCCTTTCAATTACCTTTTCAAACAGGGTCAGCCGCATCTTCTACAGGTGCGGCTTTTGATGTTAACTTGAATTTTGCGCCCGGTAGCGTAGTCCGTTTTGAGCATCTTACAATCGAAGATGGTCTTTCGCAAAACGCCGGGCTGGTCATTTTTCAAGATAGCCGCGGCTATCTATGGGTTGGCACACAGGATGGGCTCAACCGCTACGATGGTTATGAATTCAGGGTATTTAAGCACGATCCTGATAACCCAAACTCCTTAAGCCATAATAGCATCCTTTCTTTGGAGGAGGACAAAGACGGTTCACTCTGGATCGGAACCTGGGGCGGTGGACTAAATCGCTATGACCCTGCCATGGAAACATTCACCCGCTATCAAAGCGACTCTGAAGATCCCTCCAGCCTGGCCAATGGAACGATCACTTCCATTAAACAGGATTCGAGTGGGACACTTTGGATTGGCACATTGGCAGGCTTGGATCGTTACAACCCTGAGGACGGCACCTTTGAACATTTCAGGAATGATCCCGCCAATTCAGACAGCCTGAGCAATGACGCGGTCTCTGTGATCTTCGAAGATTCAAACCGTCAGCTTTGGATTGGCACGGGAGGAGTTGGCGTGGAAGGGTCCGGTTTGAACCGCTTTGACCCATCCACAGGAAAATTTACCCGCTATCAGCATGACGAGTCGATCCCGGAAAGCATCGCAAGCAATAACATCGCATCCATTGTGGAAGCGCCCGATGGAACGCTATGGATCGCGACAGGCGGATTTAGCTTGCACGGTAACGGGCTTGACCAATTTGACCCGCAAACAGGAAAAGCGCGACACTTTAAGTCTGAACCCCAAACTGAATATAGCTTGAGCGGGGATGACTTGATGCGTCTATGGCTCGATCCTGACGGCGTTTTGTGGATCGGTACCTGGGCCACGGGGCTAAACCGCATGAGTCTATCGGCGCCCGGGCATTTCACGCGTTATCAGACGGATCCATTTTTTCCCGATAGTTTAAGCGGGGATGAAGTATGGTCTTTGTATAGAGACCGCTCCGGCGTGTTGTGGGTGGGCACATCGCACAGCGGTATAAATAAATTGTCCGCGAATGCCGGCCAGTTCAGTTTATATCGGAACAATCCCAGTAACCCTGCCAGCCTTGGCATTGACGCGACCGGAGCGTTCGCGGAAGATAAGCATGGAAACATTTGGGTCGCTACTTGGGGTGGCGGGTTGGATCGTTTCAATCCCAAGGCTGGAACCTTTGAACACTATCGTCACGACCCTGAAAACCCCAACACACTTTCCGATGACCTCTTCATGGACGTGTATGTTGACTCATCTGATATGGTTTGGGCTGGCACTTTGGGCAAAGGCTTGAATTATCTTGACCCCCTCACTGGCAATGTTACATACTATCTTCATGATCCCGAAAACCCTGCCAGCCTCGCCGACGATAACATTGCCGCCCTCCTGCCCGATAAAAAAGGTGGGTTGTGGGTTGGCACGTTTGGCGGTTTATCACACTATGATTCAACGACTAAAACTTTTACAAATTACAGCAACGACCCTGCTGCTCCATCCAGTTTGAGTCACAACATGGTGGTTAGTTTATATCTCGATTCAAATAATATTCTTTGGATCGGGACATGGGGCGGTGGATTGAATCAATTGGATTTGAATGACCCGCGTCACTCTGACCCGAAAACTGCTACATTTACGAATTACACTCACAACGCTGACGATCCTTCCAGCCTGAGCGAAGACTCGGTCTGGACGATCCACGAAACCGCGGACGGTTTCATCTGGATTGGCACACAACTGGGTTTAAATCGTTTCGATCCACGCACGGGCGAATTCAAGCACTACACCGAAAAGAATGGACTCCCGAACAACGTTGTGCTTGGCGTTCTCGAGGATGACGACAACAATCTCTGGCTGACAACGAACAATGGCCTTGCCAGGTTTGATCCTCATGCTGAAACATTTACCTCGTATGACATATCCGACGGCTTGCAAAGTAACGAGTTTAATTCGAACGCTTATTATCGTAGCAGCGATGGCACCATGTATGTCGGTGGGATTAGTGGATTTAACCTTTTTCGTCCCGAAGACATCAAGCCCAATCCCATTCCGCCGCAAGTTGTTGTGACACGCTTCGATGTTTTCAACGAGCCCCTGCATGTAGACTTGACAGGGCGCACGCCAATTGAGCTTAACTACCAACAAGATATCATTTCATTCGAATTTTCAGCGTTTGATTTTCAAGCTCCACAGAAGAGCCGATATGCCTATAAACTGGAAGGCTTTGATGATGACTGGGTGTTGGCGGGGAATCGTCGCTATGTCACCTACACCAACCTCCCGGGCGGAGACTATGTCTTCCGTGTAAAAGCATCCAATAGCGACGGGGTTTGGAATGAGACCGGGGCTTCGCTCCCCGTCAGTATCACGCCGCCTTTCTGGCAGACATGGTGGTTCAATGGGTCGCTGATCTTTGTGCTGGGTACGCTTCTCCTAGGCGGATTCAGGTGGCGGTTAAGTTCGATCCGCGAGCAGAATGTCTATCTCGAAACACAGATCACCGAGCGGACTTCCGAACTGCGCGAGACCAACAAGCTCCTCGAAGTGGAAGTGGAACAACGCAAACGCGCTGAAGCCGAGCTGGCGAAACGCGCTGCCGAGGAACTCCATCAATCTGAAGAACGCTTCCGAGTCATGTTCGAGAGTGCGGGCATCGGTATTGCCCTGGTTGGCATGGACCGCCGTCCACTGGAAGCGAATGCCGCCATGATCGAAATGACGGGATACAGCCCTGAAGAATTCTTTCAGAAAACCGGTGCGGATTTAAGCTACTCTGAAGATGCGAATATTGGAATTCCAGAGTTGAAAGATGTTCTGGAAGGGAAACTCAACACATATCAGATCGAGAAACGTTACGTCCGAAAGGATGGACAGATTTATTGGGTGCGACTCACCAATTCAGTTGTCCGTGCACCGGATGGCAAGCCTGAATATTTTGTGACCATGGTCGAGGACATTAACGAACAGAAGCATGCCGCTGAAGAGCTCCATAAATCACAGGCGCGTTTTCAAGCCATCTTCGATAATGTGGCTGTTGGCGTTGCTGTGATGGGTCTTGACCGCAGGCCGCTTGCATTCAATTCGACAACCGAAAGTATCATCGGGTATACATTTGACGAGATCAAAAATGTTGACCCGCGTTCGCTGGCTATGGCTGAAGACCGAAACATAGATACGGAACTATTCAAGGAACTGATCGAAGGGAAACGAAATTCGTACGTGATGGAGCGCCGTTACCGTCACAAAAACGGTCGTGTTTTCTGGGCACGCATTAACTATTCGCTCGTGCGCGATATGACCGGTCAGCCTGATTACCTGGTTGGCATCATTGAAGATATTGACGAACAGAAACGCGCCGCCGAACGTATGGCTGAGCAGGAAGCCGATTATCTCCTCAACTTGCAGAAACGTGTGCAGGAGCGCACGCAGGAATTGCAGGAAGCCAACCAGCTTCTTCAAAAAGAAATTGAACAGCGCGCAAAGATCGAGAAGGAACTTGCGGAAAAAGCCGCAAATGAAGCCGTGACCGCAGACCGTACGCGCCTCGCCCGTGACCTTCATGATGCGGTGACGCAAACTTTGTTTTCCGCCAGTTTGATCGCTGAAGTGCTCCCGGATTTATGGGAAATGGATGTGGAAGAAGCCAGGAATTCCACCGAAGAGCTGCGTCAATTGACGCGCGGCGCACTGGCTGAGATGCGGACCTTGTTGCTGGAACTGCGCCCTGCCACACTAACTCAAACACACCTGAGCGACCTGATCAGGCAGCTTTGCGAAGCATTTATTGGCCGTTCCCGTTTGCCGATCAAATTGAATATCGAAGGCGATTGCGAACTTCCGCCGGAAGTACAGGTTGCGTTTTATCGAATCGCGCAGGAAAGTTTGAACAACGTCTTTAAATATGCCCGCGCCACACAAGTGGATGTAAATATCTTCATTTCACCTTCCTCGGTTCATTTTGAAAGCTGTGACAACGGCGTTGGCTTTGACATGTCCACCAGCAAGCCAACGAGTTTGGGAATGCGAATCATGCGCGAACGCGCCGAGGCGATTGGCGCGGACTTTCACATCAGCAGCACACTGGGTTCAGGGACTTGTGTTGAAGTGACATGGAATCGAGACCCGAATTTAACATTGAGAGTTTTATAAGGAGCACAAATGACTATTAAAGTACTTCTCGTTGATGACCATGCCGTTGTCCGAAGCGGATTATCCAAATTCCTCATGGTAAACAAAGACCTTAAGCTTATCGGTGAAGCATCTGATGGATCCGAGGCGATACAAATGGTGGCGCTTCACAAGCCGGATATCGTCCTGATGGATTTGATGATGCCAGGCGTGGACGGGATAACCGCCACACGCGAGATCCATCAGAAGTATCCGAAAGTCAAGGTCATTGCGCTGACAAGTTTTGCCGAGCAGAATATGGTGCAAGGTGCGCTGCAAGCTGGCGCGGTTGGTTATTTGCAAAAGAATGTCACCGCCAGGGAGTTGGGGAATGCCATCCGTTCGGCATGTGAAGGAAAAATGACTCTTTCGGCGGAAGCTGCGCAAGTTCTGGCAAATTCTGTTGCGCAACCGCAAATTCGCGGCGAACAATTAACCGAACGCGAGCGCGATGTTCTTAAATGCATGATGGATGGACTTAATAATAACGAGATCGCAGAACGGCTTGTCGTCAGCCTCGGCACCGTTAAATTTCATATCTCAAATATCTTCCACAAACTCGGTGTGGATAGCCGTGTGGAAGCTGTCAAACTGGCAATTGAGCAGAAGTTGGCGTAACGACCCTCGCCGTTGCATGAAGCGTACTGTCCATCTGGCTAGGTAAATACCCAACCAGAGTCTAATCCCAGAGAGCCTCGCTTGTCATACACTACATGCGAGGCTCAAATGATTCGTATTATTATCGCAGACCCTGATTCATCAACACGCAAAGCACTTGCACTTTTACTTCGACGCAAGCTGGATACAAATGGCATTGTTGAAGCTGGTGATGTGGAGACTCTGATCCGTGCATTGGCAGATGCTTCACCTGACTTACTTCTTCTCGATTGGAGGCTTTACGGTTCGCCCGCTCCTGAAACCTGCCGCCTGCTTCGAAAGGCATATCCTCATCTGGAGATCGTCCTGCTCAGCGTGGATGCCAATGATGCTCCTGCTGCAAAGGAAGCGGGCGCGGCATTCATTCACAAAGGCGCAGCGCCTGACGAGTTGATCAAGATATTAACTCCGCTTATTCAAAGAATAAATAAAACTGACAATTGATTCATTACATAACATAGGAGAAACAATGACACAACTTCTTATTTCCCTCTCCACCTGGCTTCATGCTTTTGCAACTGTAGTTTTCATCGGGCATTTTATCCTGCTGGCAGGAATCTATCTTCCCGCCCTCTCGAAAAATGGACCTGCCCTCAGCGAAATCTCGAAACGAAGCCGCCCGTGGATGTATGCATCCCTGCTTGTCTTCGCTATTACGGGAACCCATCTCATGATGATCGACTCAGGTTACCTGGGTTTCATGGACTTCGGTAACTTCTGGGGCATCGTGATGCTGGTGAAGCATATCCTTGTCTTTGCAATGATCGCGCTGGGATTTTGGTACAACGCCATTCTGCGTGTCGGTCCGATGATGAGTTCGAATAACAACGCGGAATTGGGAATCATCTGCTTCCGCCAGTATGCCAATGCGATGGCGATTTGCGGTGTGTTGGTTCTGCTTCTCACCGCACTCGCTCAAGTGGAATAAACAATGAAACGAAATCCTGCTCTTGATTGGCTCATCCCATTGATCGCGATCCTCGCAATCGTTATTGCGGGAGTCGGTCTGTTCTCACAAGGCGGGGACGGTGCGTTTTCCTTTAGGACGGTCTATGGCGACACTGTCGAAATTTATGGACAGGGGATTTATCGCCATGATACGTCATTTGTTGCCGCCCTCTTCAAAGGCACGGATGTCATTACCCTGTTCGTGAGTCTTCCATTGTTGCTGGTCGGTTATCTGTCATATCGCCGCGGCTCCCTGCGCGGAAGCATCTTCATGATCAGTATGCTTCTGTACTTTCTTTACATCGGTGTGACGTATACCTTCTCGGTGATTTTCAACTCCATGTTTTTGGTTTACACAGCGTTGTTCTCTGCGAGCCTCTTTGCCACGATCATTGTGCTGACAAGCTTCGACACACAATACCTGGCAAGCAAAGTAACTTCGAACATGCCACACCGTGGCATTGCGATCTTCATGTTCGTGGCTGGATTAGGCACCATGATGCTCTGGTTGAGTGAGTTGATCGCCCCGATCATGACGGGTCAGGCGCCCGCGAATCTGGGTCATTACACAACCATGTTCACCCACGGATTTGACTCGGCTGTCATCACACCCGCAACGGTGGTCACAGGCATCTACCTTCTGAAGCGAAAGCCGCTCGGCTATCTCCTTGCCGCGCCGTTGCTCATCCTTTGCACGATCATCGGTGTGACTGTAATCGCACAGACCACCAGTCAGACTTTGGCTGGGTTTGTCTTTCCCATTGGCGTATACATCGGCATGATCGGTTCATGGGTGGTAATGGGTGCGTTCGCCGTTGGATTGGCGATCTCGTTCTTCCGTAATGTTGCAGAGAAATAACACCGTCCCGAAGGGTTGAGATACAAAACAAGGTTTTTACAGAAGCCTTCGGGACGTTTAAATTCAGAAAGGATTTCATCATGAACACAATTCAAAAAAACACTCGCATCATGTGGACAGCCGTCGCACTGGCGCTCTTCACAGCTTTTTCCTACATCCTGATACAGTTTAAAGTTCTCGGCGTTGGTGATCTGCAGGGAGGCGAAAAGCCTGCTGGAATTATCTATGTCGCGGCGGGATGTTATCTCGTGGGCGGACTGCTCATCCTGCTTCGCAATCGCGGACTGTTGCTATTCGGAGCATTCATCAATGCCATGGTTGTTTTCTTTTTCTTCAGCATGTATCAGGGTCGTCCCTCTGTGATGTTCTCCCCAGGCGGACTGGTCTCGAAGATCGCTCAGATATTGCTCGAAGTCGCATTGATCTATGTCATTGCTGTCAATTGGAAAAAGGAATCAAAATGAAACCCAATAACATCGTCATTCGTTTGGCGCTCCTTATCATTCCACTGGCACTCCTCGCCGCGGGCGCAGGCGTCATCTGGCAAGGGACGGGCGAGCCATATCCGTTCGAGACCTTGCGCGGCGAAACGGTCATGATCCGTGGTCACGGTCTGTACCGCTTCGATACGGTTAGTTCCTCCTCACAAGAAGTAGGGCAAGATATCGTCACACTCCTCATAGGGATACCGCTTCTCATCACGGGCATTCTCCTCACGCGCAAGGGGAGTTTGCGCGGTCAACTTTTGCTCACAGGCGTGCTTGGATATTTTCTTTACACGTACGCGTCGATGTGTTTTCTCACCGCGTTCAATCCGTTCTTCCTGGTTTACGTTGCGCTGTTCTCGTTGAGTTTGTTCGGTTTTATTCTTTCCATGAAAAATCTGGATGTGGATGAAGTCGCGAGCCATATTCAAGATGGATTTCCACGCCGCGCTATCGCCACGTATTTCATCATTGTTGCGGTCTTTCTCACCCTTGCCTGGCTCGGATTAGTCGCCTCTCCCTCGCTGACGTGGACTCCGCCAAACGGACTC
>JAEURE010000002.1 GCA_016789485.1 Anaerolineales bacterium
CAGGCAGTTGGTATTGACGAAGAAAATACCATCGTAGTCGAAAACGGACAGGTCGTTGAACTTGTCGGCAACAAGATCCTGCTCGGCGAACGCATCCCCGGCGATTACGTTTTCGTTACCGGCGAATCCATCGGCGACATCGACCACGATGTGATGCGCGAACGCAGCCAGCTGGCGCGCAACGGCATCCTGTTGATCGATATCAGCATAGATAAACTCACAGGACGTTTACAGCAGGAACCTGAGGTTATCACTCGCGGCTTCGTCTCCCCTGAAGAAGCTGAAACCCTGATCCCGGAAGTACGGAAACGCGTAATGAGCGTTGTCCATGACGGGAAATTGGACGATGAAAAAGACATAGTCAATGCGGTGAAAAGTTACCTCCATCAGGAAACAAAGCGCAGACCAATGGTTTTCGTCACACTGAGCAAAGCTTAAATAAAATGACCGCCTCACGGCGGTCATTTTATTTTTTGCGCAATCTGTCGATCCACCTTCCCCATCGGGTACTCACTCAATTCACCGATTTTCACCCACTTCAATTTTTTGTTTTTGGGAATTGAAACGGCCTCACACCAAAACGCATGAACAACGACCTTGAAGTGACTGTACGCATGCGAGACAATTCCCAACGCTTCGCCTCTTCTGAGGTGCAACCTGCTTGCTGATCTAAGGGCTTTTGCCAACTCTGCGGCAGGGTTCTGCATTACCCTTGCGTTCGGAAATTCCCACATCCCCCCAGCAACCCATCCGCAGGCCGTTGACTTATCAGCACGCGCCCGCGCTCCACGATCACAGCCGCTGCATGAATATATTGCGGAACCTTCTTCTTTGCCTTCAGCACGGGACGTAATTCCTGAGTCTCATTTTCGCGCGCCTTGCAGACTCTCGTTAATGGGCAAAGCAAACAACGTGGATTCTTTGGCAGGCAAATCGTCGCACCCAAATCCATCAACGCCTGGTTAAAATCGCCGGCTTTTCCCTTTGGCAGGTTTTGCGCAGCCAAACCCCACAGAATTTTTTCACCCGCTGGCGAATCTGCGAACTCAGCCACATCGTACAGGCGGGAAAATACGCGGCGGAGGTTACCGTCCAATGTGGGTTCATCCATTTTGAACGCAATCGATGCGATTGCCCCGACCGTGTAGCGACCAATTCCTGGCAGCGTACGCAATTCTGTCAGGTCACGCGGCAACTGGCCGTTAAATTTGGTGGCGACAATTTTTGCGGCTTTATGCAAATTGCGGGCGCGACTGTAATAGCCAAGTCCCTCCCATGCGTTTAAAACTTCCCGCTCAGAAGCAGCGGCTAGTGTGGGAATATCCGGGAACAGCTTCATCCATTTTTCAAAATAAGGAATGACCGTTTCAACCCGCGTTTGCTGAAGCATGATCTCGGAAACCCAAACCGCGTACGGATCGGGATGGTCGCGCCAGGGCATGGTGCGTCCATATTTGGAATACCACTTAAGAAGTGTTGTTGCAAGTTTCATAAGGGAAAATGAAAAGCCGCAGTATAGGAACCACGGCTACTTTATATACAACAGAGATTGATTCGTCGAAATTAGAACTGAAACCCGGTGCGGACAGGCACGATTTTGTGCGAATAATTTTTTACATAGCCAAAGAGTTTTTCCTGCAAGAGTATCCAATCTGCCGAAGCAAGGATACGGCGGGCCTGAGGAACATCTGTGGCAAGCAGGCCAACTTGAATTTGTGGGTATGAGCCGTAAATCGTTGCCCATGCTTCAGCGGGCTGCAAACCCAGGCGCTGGACGCCAGGTACGAACTCACCAATAATGAATTCAAAATATTCCTGATCGCGCTCAGCGGCGATATCCCACGTCATGATTACTTTTACTGACATGTTCTGCCCTGCGGGCACTATCCTTTTTGGTAATCCAGCACAATAACTTTTGTTTCGTCGGGCAGGCTCGAACGAGTCACCTTTAAGGAAGGCTGTGATTCGGTTTTGCCAAGGCCCATTTCCTTTAAGAACTTATTGAGCGAGTCGAGATTTAATTTTGTATCAGGCGTGGAGTAGTGCATGGGGACGACAAGGTTTGGCTCAAGCAGACTGACAACTTCCGCAGCCTTGGCAGCATTAAGAGCGCTTCCGCCCCCAACTGGAATAAGAAGCACGTTGACCGTTCCAAGGGCTTCCACTTCGCTTTGGGGAGGGATCTCCTGCATATCGCCAAGATGGGCCACGGTGATGCCGTCATAATCAAACACATACAAGGTGTTGCGGACTCTATCCTTCCCCTTTTTTCCACTACCTGCAGTTTGCACTGCCGTGATGAATACCTCACCAATTTCAAATTCGCCCGCGCCAGTGATAACGTGGGTAGAACCTTTTACCGCGTCACTGTTGTTATGACCAGGCGCATCATGGCTGATGGTGACGATCTCAGCCTTGAGCTTAAGCGCGTCGTACCCGACCGCCTTATGGTCAAATGGATCCGTCACCACGGTAGCATAATTACGCTCTGTGAGACGAAAACATGAATGTCCGAACCAGGTTATTTCCATATAAGGTATGCCTCCAAAGTGGATATTATACCCGATGGGAAGAGGATAGTAATCAGGTAGCAGTTTGGGGAGGGGATGGCGTGAAAAGAAGGCAGGATTGATTCGCCGGTGAAGCCGTGCATCACGCCAGCGGAGAAGCATCTTGTTTCAAATTTTGTGAGCCTGTAATCTTCTTTAAACTTCCCTGCTTCACAAACCTCGTATCAAAGAGGAACTCCCAAACTTCCGCAAGTACGACACGAACGCCCGTCAGCATGGAATCACGCATTATTTGTAAATATCTACCATCGCGATGAGCTATTAATCTATACAAGGCTCCTGGACGGAGATGAAAAAATATCTCTGTTAATTTGACACCCAGAAACAACTCAATGGGCTTCATGAATGGCGTGGCAACGACCTGATTTCGGTACGACCATTTCGCTAGGTCAGGCTGAATGATCGTTGCAGGGTCGGTTAATCTTCCGTCCGAGGTCCAAAAATGAGGCGTGATATACATAGCGTTCAGGATATCGGAATCCAATTCGAGCATTCCTCTGAATTTTTCAAGGATCGTCCGCCATGACTCTTCTTCAAGGCCGTAAATAATATTGGTCAGGCTGATAATATTATTCTCGCGTAAAAGGCGAACTGCCTCTTTTGAAGTTGCAAAAGGATTATTCTTTCGGATAGTAGTGATGACATTATCCTTGAGAGATTCAACACCCATAACGATATAGTCAACTCCCGCTTCTTTATATAGCGGCAGCAAATCGGCGTCACGGACAACATCTGCGGCTGTCATATTGAGATTGAGAGATAGACCCAAATCTGCATCGACGATCTGCTCAAGCAATTGCTTCGCCAAGTCACGGTCTGCGGCAAAGTTTTCATCCGCGAACCAGATGATCTTTACGCCATATTTTTCCTTGAGCAGCCTCATATTTTCAACCACGTTCTGCGGGCTGCGGTGCCGCCATTTTTTCCAAAACATCCACTGGCCGCAATAACTGCAGGTGAGCGTGCATCCACGGCTGAATTGCAAACCGGCGGCATGCTCAAAACCAAACATTTGATAATGTTTCCAATCCAATAATTCCCAGCCAGGGCGGCACATGTCCAGGTCCTGAATCGCGGGCTGCGGACGGTTGACCACGATCTCGGCACCTCTCCGCCAGGCAATTCCAGCCACAAGGTCAAGCGGCATATCCCTGTCCCAAGTTAAGAGCAGATCAAGGATCGTTTTCTCCCCTTCCCCACGGACAATTACATCAATTTCTGGAACTTCCTGCAAAATGCTTTGATAAGCATAGGATGGATACACTCCCCCGTAAATGATACGCATCTCTGGAAATATGCTGCGAATTTTCCTGACCGTATTTACAACCACATTATGGGAAGCAGTAGAGCCCGAATGCCCCAATAAAACATACTTTGGTTGAAAATCGTGAATTTCCTGCAATAACCGTTCCATCGACCAACCGTTCATATCATGGTCAACGAGTTTTACTTCAAAGCCCGCATCAATTAATGGACCGCCGATCAGCACCAAACCTAGCGGAGTGAGATACCCGAGCCCTGCCTGATTTGCAATAAAATGACGGAATGGGTTAATCAACATAATTTTAGTTTTCAAAGTGAAGTTTCCTTTATTAACTGATAAAAATGGTCAATATTATCTATTTGTGAATTCTATCACCGCCATTATTAAAGTCAAGCTTATAATAGGCCATCTTAATTCGAGGATTTCATGCCAAAATCAAAACTCCTCCCCTATCTTGAAGCCCTCTTTGCGGTTGTCGTTTGGGGCGCATCCTTTATCGCCACAAAGATCGCGGTCGGGCAAATCTCCCCTATTGCGGTGGTATGGCTCCGCTTCGCAATGGGGATTCCCATTCTTTTCGTGGCTGTCGCCATGCGAAAACAATTTGCCTTTCCAAAAGGAAGGGAATGGTTGTACTTCACTCTGCTTGGTTTTTTGGGGATTTCATTCCACCAGTGGCTGCAATCCAATGGCTTGAAAACCGCACAAGCCACCACCACTGCATGGATCGTCGCCACATCGCCCGCTTTTATCGCAGTCCTCGGCTGGCTGGTTCTCAAGGAAAAGCTAAACCTCCTTCAATCGGCTGGCATTGTACTGGCAATGGTCGGTGTACTCGTAGTTGTCAGCAAGGGAGATTTTGCCAGCATCTCCATCGGCAACTTTGGTACCGCAGGCGATTTTCTCATCCTCATCAGCTCTGTCAACTGGGCTGTGTTTTCCATCCTCTCGCGGCATGGACTGAAAACCCACCCATCCACACGACTGACGTTTTGGGTCATGACCATCGGCTGGTTGATCACATCCGTTGCGTTTGTTGCAGGGAAAAATTACACCGAAATCACGCTTCTTGATTCACGCGGCTGGTGGGCTCTGATTTTTCTAGGTCTCTTCACAACGGGTCTTGCATACATCGCCTGGTTCGATGCGCTCGCCCAGCTTCCTTCCGCACAAACAGGCGCATTTCTTTTTATCGAGCCGCTGGCCAGCATGGCTGTCGCATCCATCGTTCTTAAAGAGCAGGTCACTCTTGCTTCGATATTCGGCGGTGCGATAATTCTGTTCGGCATCTGGCTCGTCAACAGGAACTAAATGAAAGCAAGAACAACTCCCAATGCAAGCATTGACAAGACAGAAAACGGATATCTCCTGAAAATTCCAGCGGGGGATTCTTCCAGCTATCGCTTTGCCCAGATCGATGACTACTTCGGACTCCCGCGCAGGAAGTTTCCGCATCATTCCTTAAGCCTCAGCTTGTGTGCAAAAACCTCAGGCAATTCCCTGCCCGGAACATGGGGCTTTGGATTGTGGAACGATCCATTTGGAATGTCCCTTGGGTTTGGAGGAAGGCGCTGGCAATTGCCAACCCTGCCAAATGCCGTCTGGTTTTTTGGAGCATCACAGCAGAATTATTTATCCTTCACAAATGACAAACCTGCTCAGGGGTTTTTAGCGCAGTCATTTCGCTCGCCTAGATTCCATCCACTGTTATTTCCTGCGGGATTTGCACTACCATTCGCCCGCAAAATGACAAGAAAATTATTGAGCAAGGTCATCGCCGAGGACTCATCCGCTCTCAGCGTGGATGTCACTCAATGGCATGGATACAGGCTTGAGTGGGGTTTGAAGCGCGTGGCCTGGTATGTGGATGATGTTCTCGTGTTTGAGTCGCCGGTAAGTCCGAATCCGCCGCTGGGACTGGTCATCTGGATCGATAATCAATTTGTGGCCTTTCCCCCAGATGGAAAAATCGGGTTCGGAGTTTTGGAAAACCCCGAACCCGCATGGTTGGAAATTTCTGACTTAAGTTTGGCCTAGAAGAGTCCAGGCCAGAACTGCGGCAGGAAAGCGCGCAACAAAGCGTCGATGATGAGCCCGAGGATGAGGTAGCCGCCGAATTTGCGGTTGTGCTGGAAGGCAAAGCCCGAGAACCAAACGGGCCAGGCGGGCCAGTTTTCGGGAGCCTGCGCGGGTTTCGGCTTGTTCAGTACGCCAATGATGGTAAAGGCTTCTTTATAAGCAAGGAAAACGATCAGCATGGCAGGGGTGAAATAGCGCGGCACGAAAACGAGATACGCGATCACCAGATAAATCAGGACGATGGCAATCTGATCCACGCGACGAGCAGCAGCTTCACCCACGCGGACAGGGAAGGTGCCAACGCCTTTGGCTTTGTCATCATCATGCTTGTCAATGTGCTTGGCGACGTTAATGCTGGCAACGCTCAAGCCAAAAGGAATACCCGCGAGGACGACATTCCAATTCCAGGACCCGGCAAGCACAAAATACACACCTGAGATCATGATAGGTCCCCAAATAAGGAAAATTGCGAACTCGCCAAGGCCCCAATATTTGAAAGGATAGGTGTAGGCAAGAAGTACTACAGCGCCGAAGGCAAACAAGCCAATGGTCGTTGCGGAGAAATTCGTATAGAACAAGGCATAGATGCCTGCCAACGAGGCGAGGACGCCGCTGGCAACAAACCAGCGCATCGAAGTGGCGTTATCCCAAAATTTTTGAACGAGCGGATGTACGCCGTACTGCGTGCGGAAGTAGTTATCCTTGTCCACGCCACGGTTGTAATCTGTGTAGTCGTTGAGGATGTTGTTGGTGCCGTGGGCAATGAACAAACCCAGGGTGACGATCAGGAATGTCAGCCAGTCAAAGTGCCCGTCACGAGCAGCAAGAATTCCCGCGATCACACAGGAATAAACGGTGACGAGGGTCACTGCGGAACGTGTGGCGATCAACCATTTGGAAACAATGTCGAGCTCATCCCACTCTTTTTTGTCATCCATTTTGATGAGCTGCCACGAGGCTTTACGCCACATCGCAAAATTAATGTGCATATACTCTCTCCTTGAGTAAAAAAAACGGCTTGCGCCGTGTTGAGCGTTCAAAATAAAATTATACAACCGTTTTGTGAAATGAGGAACTTATTAATCGACAATGGATAATAGACAGCAGGCTGTGGCCTGCTGTCTTTATTACATCCCTAATTTCTTTGCCTCATTCCAAAAGACATCCATCTCTTCCAAAGTCATATCGGATAAACTACGCCCCTGATTTTTCACGCACTTTTCCACATAACCGAAGCGTTTCTTGAATTTGAAGTTAGCCTCCCGCAGCGCGGACTCTGCATCCACTTTGCGCCAACGGGCAAGGTTAACCAGAACAAAGAACAAGTCGCCCAACTCGGAAGTCACTTCTTCGAGGTTTTGCGCCTGCTTGATCTCTTCAATTTCCTCACGGATCTTATCCAATACTCCTTCTATCTCGGGCCAGTCAAAACCTACACGGGCAGCACGGTCCTGATATTCCTGTGCTTGATTCAAGGCAGGGAGAATTGAGGGAACTCCATCCAGCAATCCCTTGTCATCTTTTTTTCCGCCTCTTTCCTTCTCTTTCAGTTTTTCCCAGTTTTGCAAAACCCCATCCACGCCGTCTAATTTGACATCTCCAAACACATGCGGGTGGCGGCGGACGATCTTGTCATAAATTCCGTGGACAATCTCTCGCATGGAAAAATTTTTAGTCTCGCTGGCGATCTGGGCATTCAGCACAATTTGCAGGAGCAGATCGCCAAATTCCTCGCGCATGCCAGCAGCATCATTTGCATCAATGGCAGAAAGCGCCTCGTAGGATTCTTCGAGCAGGTGTTTGCGCAGCGTTTGGTGAGTCTGCTCCTTATCCCACGGACAGCCGTCTGGCGCGCGCAAATGAGCCACGATCTCGGCAAAGGCTTCAAAGGATGTCCCTTTCCCCAGGGATGGGATGTACAAACAGGTTGAAAAAGAATAATCACCTGTCCCCAATTCGACTAATCTTTCCTCTTTCTTCTTCCCATTTTCCACAAGCACCCCCAGATGTTCATCAGGATAATTCGCCTGCAATACCTTCTTCACCTGCAAAGCCAGTTCGCGCGAATCAATGCCGAGGATCAACGTGTCCACATCGGGCGGGGTGGGAGGAAAATGTGCGGATGAAAATTCCTGAGCGTCAAGCAGGGTCAACTTCGAGGGCGGGGGGAGGCGCAGCGTATCAAAGGTGGAGGTGACAAGAGAAAAATCCATATTCATATCCTTAAAGCAAAACGTAATGCGTGCACAAAAGTGTATCACGCATTACGTTGGAACGATCTAAAACACAACGAATTAACGTTTGGTGTACGTAGGGGCCTTGCGGGCTTTCTTGAGACCTGGCTTTTTACGTTCCTTCACGCGGGCATCGCGGGTGAGCAAGCCCTTCTTGCGGAGAGCGGATGTCCACTCTGCATTGATGATCTGAAGCGCGCGGGCAACGCCAAGGCGCACTGCTTCTGTCTGACCTGTGGTGCCGCCGCCGCTGACAATGACGGAAACATCATATTTGTTTGCTTCCTGACCGACCGCGCTGAATGGGCGCAGAATATCATCGAGGTCGCCGAGGCGGGGGAAATATACCGCACCGTCTTTTTCGTTGACAATCATCTTGCCAGAGCCGGTCGTGAGGCGCACGCGGGCGGTGCTTTCCTTGCGACGTCCAATGCCTTCATAATATTGAGCCATATTCACTTACCTCTTTATTCCAAAACTTGCGGAGCTTGTACCGCGTGGGGATGGTCGGGACCAGCATAAATCTTAAGGCGCTTGAGCACGGCGCGTCCCATGCGGTTGTGCGGGAGCATGCCCCACACAGCGTCGCGCAAAGCACGATCGGGGTATGTCGCAAGCTGGTCACGAAGAGAAATGCTCTTCAAACCGCCGGGATAACCCGAATGACTGTAATAGATCTTGGATTCAAGTTTGGAGTGGGTTTTTGTTCCAGTTACACTTACCTTCTGGGCATTGACCACCACTACAAAATCACCCATCTCCACGCCGGGCGTGAAGGTAGGTTTGTGCTTTCCAAGCAGAACCCGCGCAACCTGCGCAGCCAAACGGCCAAGGGTCTGCCCTTCTGCATTAATTACAACCCAGTTGCGCTGAATTTCAGCGGCTTTCGGATAGTACGTCTTCTGTTGCACTTTCGTCTCTCCGTTTCCTTAATATCATTACAAATGATCAATAATTTACTTTTGTCAGCGTCAGCCCACTTGAGGGAGCCAAGCCTGAAAGGAGTCTTTTTTGCTTCGATAAAGCATGTTGGACTTCCTCGGCCGAAACTTTTCCCTGGGCAAGCGACACCTGCACAAATACCAATCTTCTCACCATGCGATACAAAAACGCATCAGCCTGGACTTCAAACTGCCACTCACCATCCGGCATTTGTCTCCACTCGGTCTTTGTCACCGTCCGCACCGTTGTCCCTTTTGGGGTTGTCGGTGAACCGAAGGAGGCAAAATCATGTGTGCCGAGGAAGATACCTGCGTTCTGTTGGAGGGAGTTTCCGTCCAATGAGGGCCAGATCCGCCATGCATACCGTTCGCGTAACGGGTCGCGGATCGGTTCGCAAAACAGCCTGTAACAGTACATCCGTGAAATTGCATCGAAGCGCGGATGAAAATCTGCTGAAGCCGGGCGCAGGCTGGTTACAGCAAGATCAGGCGGCAGTTTCGAGTTAAGCGCTTTGAGCAATTTTTCTGCTGTATGCACCCATTCAAAATCGAATGCGGCCACTTGTCCCGTTGCATGAACTCCTGTGTCTGTTCTGCCAGCCATAATGACTGACTTATCAGACCAGCCTACTTCGCGAAGAGCTTTTTCTAATTCGCCCTGCACGGTTCGGGAGTTCGCCTGCCGCTGGCTTCCGGTAAACCCGGTGCCATCATAGGCAAGAATCGCTTGGTAACGTGCCATATAGCTATCAGCTTTTTAGCTGAGCGCCAAATGTTTCTTTATTCTTCCACTAACTCAAGGACAACCATTTCGGCTGCATCGCCGTGTCGGGGTCCAAGTTTGGTGACGCGGGTATAACCACCATTGCGGGTTGCAAAGCGGGGGGCAATCTCGTCAAACAGACGTTTGATCATCTGGTTGTCGCCCAGTTTGGAAATGGCGAGTCGGCGGGCATTCATTTTTTGTTCAGTGGTGCCGCTCTCGCTGTTCTTTGCAAGCGTGATCAAGCGTTCAGCATCACCGCGGATCGCGGCGGCCTTGGCTTTGGTGGTCTGAATTCGTTCGTGTGTAAAAAATTGTTTGATCAGGTTGCGGCGCAGAGCGATACGTGCGCTCTTTGTGCGTCCCAATCGATAACCTGCTACTTGATGTCGCATCTCTTAACTCTCCGAGGATGTATCGTTTTTCATGAAACCCTTTTCCTTCATTTTGTCGCGAAGCTCGTCGAGGCTCTTCTCGCCAAAATTACGGATGGACATGACCGCGGTCTCGCCTTTTTCAAGAAGGTCGAGCACATCACCCACAGTGGTGATGCCGGTGCGCTTCAAGGAGTTGAAGACGCGCACGGAAAGGTCCAGGGCTTCCACTGGCGTTTCTGCCAGCTCACTGCTCAAACGGCTTCCGGAGGTTTCGCGTTCCACAGCCACAGCCAGCATCTCTTCATTGATTCCCGCCACATAGCGCAGGTGATCGATCAAAATGCGGGCGGAGGAGCTAAGTGCGCGTTCCGGCGAAATGGTTCCGTCTGTCCAGATTTCCAAAATTAATTTGTCGTAGTTGGTGCTCTGCCCAACGCGGGCGGAGGCAACCTCCCAATTGACACGCTTGACCGGGCTGAAAATCGCATCCACCGGCAATTCACCGATGGGCATATGCCCTGCGCGTTCATTGGCTGGAGAATAGCCGCGGCCACGCTCCACTACGAATTCAATATCGTGTTTTGTCTTGGCGCCATCCACGGTAAAAAGATACGTGTCTGGGTTGACGATCTCGATCTCAGCAGGAGCAATGATATCCGCTGCGGTAACCGTTCCTTCGCCGCGTACTTCAAGCTGCATGCGGGCGCTGTCGACGCCATCCATTTTGATGCGGATCTGTTTGACCTGCAACATGACCTGGATGACATCCTCTCGCACGCCGGGGATGTCGCTGAATTCGTGCAACACATCCGATAAACGCAGAGAGGTAATTGCTGTTCCCTCCAGAGAGGATAGCAACACGCGGCGCAGGGCATTGCCCAACGTCACACCGTAGCCGCCCTCTAGCGGGCTAATTGTGAATTTGCCATAATTACGAGCTTCTGCTTCGCGCTCGATTTTTGGCATAACCATGTTCGTAATGATACCCGTCACGGTTCACCTGTCCCTTTTGATAATGCGCCGGGTCGGGAACTAGCTTTACAGTCCGACCCGAGGCGCAATTGGAGGAATTAACGTCTGGAGTAGTATTCGACGATCAATTGTTCGTCGAGGCTTCCATCAATTTCAGCACGTTCCGGCATACGAGCTACGGAACCAGCCATGGACTTTATATCGCGGCTGAGCCAGCTTGGAGCGTTACGCTTTTCGGTGTAAACGCTCAAATCCTTGAAGTAGGATAACTTGCTGGAACCTTCGCGAATTGCAATGACATCGCCTTCACTTAGGAGCATGGAAGGGACGTCTGTGCGGCGGCCATTTACAGTAAAGTGGCCGTGAGACACGAGCAAGCGAGCCTGTGAACGGCTGGATGCAAAACCAAGGCGGAAGACCACATTGTCGAGGCGGGATTCAAGGATCTGAAGAATATTCAAACCTGTAATGCCGCTACGCGCAATGGCGGTGTCATAGTAGCGGCGGAACTGACGTTCCAACACGCCGTAGATACGACGAGCCTTCTGCTTGGCGCGCAACTGTCGGGCAAAGTCGGAGGCGCGCCCCGTACCCATACCTTTACCGCCGCCACGTCCTGCGGTGCGGCCATGCTGGCCGGGAGCGAAGCTGCGCTTGTCAAAGGAGCATTTTGGTGTAAAACAGCGCTCACCCTTGAGGAAGAGTTTCTCACCCTCACGGCGGCAAAGTTTACAAACCGGACTTAATAATTTAGCCATATATCAAGAACCTCATCAATTACACGCGTCGCTTTTTCGGAGGACGGCAACCGTTATGCGGTACCGGCGTAATATCTGAAATGGAGCGAACTTTCAAACCCATCGACTGAACAGCACGGATGGCGTTTTCACGACCGGGGCCAGGGCCTTTTACGAAAAGATCAACTTCCTGCAGACCCAGCTGCTGGGCGGCCTTCAAAGCCTGTTCGGCGGCAAGGCGCGCAGCAAAAGGTGTGCTTTTGCGGGAACCCTTGAAGCCGGCCGAACCTGCAGAACCCCAGGCAACGGTATTACCTTCAGTGTCTGTAACTGTAACGATGGTATTGTTAAAGGAGGCGAAGACATGCACCTGTCCGGAGGACAGGGTACGCTTCCCTTTTTTCGCGCCAGTGGCGCGACGGGTGGAACGAACACTCTGAGCCATGTTTCTTATTTACCTTTCGGACAGGATTATTTCTTGGCGCCCTTGCGACGACCACGACCAGCAACCGTTTTCTTTGTGCCTTTACGGGTGCGCGCATTAGTCTTTGTGCGCTGGCCGTGAACAGGCAGGTTGCGGCGGTGGCGCAAGCCACGATACGAGCCGATTTCAATCAAGCGTTTGACGTTCATTTGAACTTCACGACGCAGATCGCCTTCGACCTTGAAATTTTTGGAAATAACTTCGCGAATAGCGGATACTTCCGCTTCGCTTAAATCCTTGATGCGCGTATCAGGATTGATCTTGGTTTGAGCCAAAATCTTCTGAGCGCGGGTTGGACCAATACCAAAAAGGTAGGTTAGTCCAACTTCGACCCGCTTATTGCGGGGCAGATCAACACCTTCAATTCTCGCCATAGGTCACCACACTACCCCTGTCTTTGTTTATGTTTTGGATTTTCGCAAATGATATAGATAATACCCTTGCGCCGAACGATACGGCACTTGGCACAGCGCTTGCGAATGGAGGGCGAAACTTTCATGAAAAACTCCTTACTTGCAGCTGTCCTTTTGACAGCCAAAGGTCTGATTATACTGTTTGTTTTACAAATCGTCCATATTTCAACGGCTGTCTGCGATGGTCACAAGACAGTCAGGATGAGGGGGTCTCCTTCGGTGACGGCCACCGTATGTTCAAAATGCGCCGTCAAAGACCCATCCGCAGACACAACCGTCCACTTATCAGGCAGGACGCGGGTTTCATGCGTCCCGATGAGCACCATTGGTTCGATGGCAATGGTAACGCCCGGGCGGAGCAGCATTCCGGTTCCAGCCACGCCGATATTTGGCACCTGCGGGCCTTCATGCATTTCCTTCCCGACGCCATGCCCCGTATATTCACGGGTTACATGGAAACCATGGCTTTCGACATAGTTTTGGATCGCCGCCGAGACATCACCTGTGCGTTTGCCCTTGCGCATATTTTCTATGCCTGCAAACAGCGCAGCTTCCGTGACCTCAAGCAGTTTCGTTGCATCAGGAGAGATCTCCCCAACTCCGGCGGTGAAAGCGGAGTCGCCAACGTAACCTTCAAAGACAGTTCCGCAGTCGATTGAGACTATATCCCCTTCCTTCAGCTTGCGCTTTGGGTGGGGAATTCCGTGCACCATTTCGTCATTGATACAAACGGTAATGGATGCAGGATATGGCGGACGACCGTACCCTTTGAATGGCGATACACATCCGTGTGACTTCAGCACTTCCTCAGCAGCCGCGTTGAGGTCTGCCGTTGTCACACCAGGTTGTAAAAGTTCTCTTACTTTTGCCAGAACACTAGCATTGATGCGTCCCGCTTCCCTCATGGTTCTAAGTTCTGCGGGGGTCTTTATATTGACCTGGCGTTCCAAACTCATTTTCTCAACCTACTTTTCAACAGAGCATATCGTTCGCTCTGCATACTCACACTATTTATTTATTCAAGGCGGAAAGCAAAACTCTGGTCACCTGCTCCACAGGTTGTGCTCCATCGATCTCAAGCAATTTGCCACATTTCCGGTAATACTCTACCAGAGGCATGGTTTGTTCAAGATAAACTCGAATTCGTTTTGTGACAGTTTCAACCTTGTCATCATCACGCTGATACAACTCGGAGCCGTCAAAATCACAAACGCCTGTCTTTTGTGGTGGGCTGAATTTCTCATGATAGATATGCCCATGTTCGCGGCAGGTCCAACGTCCACCGGTACGCTCAACAAGAACCGACTCATCCGCAGTAATGTAAGGAACTGCGTTTACTTCGCTGGCAAATTCGGCCAGCATCTTCTCGAGCGCGTCCGCCTGTGTTGGGGTGCGGGGAAATCCGTCGAGGATTGCACCAGCTTCACAGTCCGGACGGGAGATGCGTTCACGAATCATGCTGATGGTCACATCGTCCGGGACAAGCTCGCCTTTATCCATAAAGGATTTGGCAAGTCTGCCAAGCTCGGTTTGATTTTTAAGGTTCTCGCGAAACAGATCTCCCGAGGAGACGTGAGCGAGTTTCGTCGTTTCAGCCAAAATTTTGGCCTGGGTTCCTTTACCTACACCGGGGGGGCCGAGCAGGACGATAAAGGTCGCCATCATCCCTCCTTAACGGACGAGCAACGAATCTTGATATCCGTGCAACTTGAGTTCGGCATCAATATTTTGGAAGGTGTCACGGACAACGCCGACCACGATCAGCAAGCCGGAGGATGAGACCAGGAATATGCCGGTTTGCGAACTTGCAGCTGAGAGATTGAATGCACTCAATAACAAACCGAGCAGGAAAGGCATGATCGCAACAATGCCAAGGAACAAGGCTCCAACCAAAGTAATGCGCCTTTGAACCGTGCTCAAATACTTTTGAGTGGGGGCACCCGTATGTACGCCTGGAACAGTCGCGCCGACTTTCTTCAGATTATCACCATAGTTCTGCTGGTCAAACAAAACAGATGTGTAGAAGAAGGTGAAGATAACCACCATGAAGAAATAGATCAGCCAGTAACCCCAGTTGCTTGTTCCGGTCGCGCCGAAGAAGTTTTGAATTCCAATAAAGAAATCAGCAACAGCGGGGTTTTCGCTTTGGGTGAAGTAACTCGCCAAAATGGTTGGAAATTGTAAAATCGCGCTTGCAAAAATCAGCGGGATCATACCGGAAAGGTTAACCATCAAAGGTAATGTGCCTTTAACCGGCATGGACATACGGCTGCCCATGCGGCGTCCGGGGTACATGACCGGCACATTGCGGCGTCCTTGTTGTACATAAACAATGGCAAAGACCGTCAAGACGATGATTACAATGGTCAAGACAAGCATGATCCAACGCGTTTCTTCATCAGCAAGTAATGAAGCCAGATTGGACGGCAACTGGGATACGATGCCTGAAAAAATGACCAGAGATAAACCCTGACCGCGAATGCCGTACTCTGAAATCAACTCGCCGAGCCAGATGGCAAACATGGTGCCTGCTGTCATGGCTATCAGAACCGTTGTCGATTGCAACCATGTTTCGGATGAAAATCCAAAGGGAAGAATTGCCTGACCAATTGACTGGATGGACAGAGAGTTGAAAATATTAATCTGACCGATCGCAGAAAGGGCCGCCATAGGAACAGCAAGATAATACGTCCATTTTTCCTGCCAGCGGCGCGCTTCGCGGGGATCTTCCTGCATTCTACGCTGCAAGGAAGGGATGATCGGGATCAGCAATTGCAGAATAATCTGGGCGGTAATATACGGATACACGCCCATCGACAATAATGAGAAATTTGAAACCGTACCGCCTGAGAGCAAATCGAGGAAGCCAAGAAAATTTCCCTGGCCCGTGGTTGAATTACGGAACGCAGCAAGGATTTCAAAATTCACGCCAGGAGCGGGCACGTTTGCTGCAAGTCTATAGATCGCCAAGATGACAAAGGTAATGATCAATTTGCGGCGAATGTCTTCCGACTTCCAGAGGTAACGCCAGCCTGAAAAGGTGGTCTTCATGCAATGTATCCTTTGATGAGGGTTAGGCGATCAATTCAACAGTGCCGCCAGCTTTTTCGATCTTTGCCTTAGCGCCTGCGCTGATACGATGTACGCGAACCTTGAGAGCGATGGAAATCTCTCCGCGACCCAAAACAACTGTCGGGTTGCGTGAATCGCGCAGAAGGTGAGCCTTTTCGAGAGCTTCTGGTGTCACTTCTTCATTGGCTTTAAAAGCCTGTGAGAGCTGGTCAAGGTTCACTTCATTGAAGAAAACCTGATTCGGGGGGGTAAATCCTTCACCACGAATGAACGGCAAACGGCGGAAGAATGGAAGGTTGCCGCCCTGACGATAGGCGTGACCACCTTCACCAGAACGGGCCCCCGCGCCTTTGGTACCACGGCCGGCGGTCTTACCCTGCCCTGCCGAAATACCGCGTCCTACGCGTTTTCGATTCTTTTTTGACCCAACATTGGGTACGAGATCGTGTAGTTTCATAGTTTAATAACCTACTCTTCGATCTTGAGCAAATGGATAATCTTATTCAACATGCCGCGTAATGCGGGTGTATCCTTGTGCTCAACAGTTTGATGTAAACGGCGCAAGCCAAGCGCTTTGACCGTGGCTTTTTGATCCTTGGGAAACCCAATGTCACTCTTGACCCAGGTCACGCGCAGGATTTTGCCGGAAGTTTCTTTCTTAGGCATGTTGCTTCCTCCGCTCCCAGAATGGGACCAGTTCATCAGCACGTTTGCCGCGACGAGCAGCTTCAAGAGCCGGTGAACGCAAACCGTCCAACGCGTCGAAGGTCGCCATTACCACATTGAGGACATTTGCGCTTCCCATCGATTTGGTGAGGATGTCACGTACGCCAGCCACTTCCAAAACAGCACGAACGCCACCTGCAGCGATAACACCTGTACCAACTGAAGCGGGCTTGAGAAATACTCTTGCGCCAGCAACCTTCCCTAAAGATTCGTGAGGAATGGTTGTGCCTGAGGTGTTTACTACACGCAAGTCCTTGCGAGCACGCTCAGACGCTTTGCGCATTGCATCCGGAACAGCATTGGCTTTGCCAACACCCATACCGATGGTGCCTTTCTTATCTCCGACAACAACAGTCACGCGAAAGCGAAAGCGACGACCGCCCTTCACAACTTTTGCAACACGGGCAATTTCGATCACCCGTTCCTCAAAGGCGTCCTGCGTTTCATACTGTTGCTTTTCAGTAAATTGATTATCTGCCATATCTTTCTCCATGTAGTAACGGAACTAGTCCGCTACGGAACATTTTAGAATTGCAAGCCACCTTCGCGCGCGCCATCAGCCAAAGCCTTGACCCGCCCGACATAACGAAAGCCACCACGATCAAACACAACGGAGGAAATCCCCTTGGACTTGGCGCGCTCTGCAACGGCCTGGCCAATCGCCTTCGCCTGTTCAATTTTCTTCAGGCCTTTCATCTTTTCACGCAGGTCCTTGTCAATGGTTGAAGCAGAGACCAGCGTATTTCCCTGAACATCGTCAATGATCTGAGCGTAAATTCCGCTGAGACTTTTGAACACATTCAGGCGAGGGCGGCCCGGTGTGCCGGAAACATGCTTGCGAACCCGTATATGACGGCGCTCGCGAGCGAGAGAACGACTTTTATTAGCCATGGATTACTTGGCTCCTTTCCCGGCCTTGCCAGCTTTGCGGCGCACGCGTTCGCCCTGGTATCGTATGCCTTTGCCATGATACGGCTCGGGGGGACGCACCTTGCGAACATTTGCGGCGATCTGACCGACCAGTTCTTTATCGAAGCCCAACACCTTGATCTGGCGAGTCTTCGCATCTGTTTCAAACGATACACCCGCCGGTGGTTCCATCTTGACCGGGTGTGAATAACCAACAAACAGGGCGAGTTTCTTTCCGTCCATTTCGGCGCGGTATCCCACACCTTCCACTTCCAGAACCACTTCAAAACCCTTGCTAACGCCATGGATCATATTCGCAAGCACAGCGCGTGTAGTGCCATGCAAAGCACGCTCTGCAGGATCCTCGGAATTGCGGGTGATATTCAACTGATTATTTTCCATCTTGATGCCAATCGATTTGGAAAACTCACGTTGCAATTCACCTTTCGGACCCTTGACGCGGATGTTGGAACCCTTCAGTTCCACCTGCACGCCGCTGGGAATATCTACGGGTAAACGACCAATGCGAGACATAGTAATAAACCTCCTACCACACCTTGCAGATGATCTCGCCGCCAACGCCCAACTGTCGAGCGCGTACGCCGGTCATAACACCCTTGGGGGTCGAGATAATGGCAACGCCAATACCTGAAAGCACCCATGGAATGTCCGTCTTTTTGGTGTAGATGCGGCGGCCGGGCTTGCTGACACGTTCCAAGCCTGTAATCACCGCTCGTCGCTGGCGACGTTCGCCAACATACTTAATCTTTACACGCAGGACTTTTTGTCCTTCGTGCTCACCATCGACCACTTCGAATCCCTCGACAAAACCTTCGTCTTTTAGGATCTTGGCGATCTCCACTTTAATCTTTGAGTTGGGCATTGCAACCTGGGCATGTCCTGCCAGTACAGCATTGCGAATGCGGGTCAACATATCAGCGATCGGATCAGTAAATGACATGATCTACCTCCACCTGGGGCTACCAGGACGCCTTTACGACGCCGGGGATTTTGCCCGTCAACGCCAGTTCACGGAAGCAAATACGACATAAGCCGAAGCGGCGGATAAAGCCGCGTGGGCGTCCACAACGCTGACAACGATTTCGCACCTGCACGGCATGTTTGCGGCGCAGTTCACGATATTGCATACATTTCTTTGCCATAGGTTAAGCTTCCTTCTTGCTACTGAACGGCATTCCAAGCAATTTCAATAATGCGCGAGCCTCGTCATCGTTTTGGGCAGAGGTCACAATCGTGATCTCCATTCCGCGCAACTTATCAATTTTGTCATACTCGATCTCAGGGAAAACCAACTGATCCTTAAGACCGAGGGTGTAATTTCCACGACCATCAAAAGCATTCGCCGAGATGCCGCGGAAATCGCGCACGCGGGGAAGGGCAATATTGACCAAACGGTCAAAGAAAGCCCACATGCGGGGACCACGCAATGTCACTTTGGCACCGATCAAACGGCCTTCGCGCAGCTTGAAGTTCGCAATGCTCTTGCGGGCCTTCGTCTGCACCGGCTTCTGTGTGGTGATCTGCATCAGGTCTGATGTAGCGGCGTCAAGGGCCTTGGGATTATCCATTGCCTCGCCAAGACCAATGTTCACAACGATCTTTTCGATGCGCGGAACCTGCATCACGTTCTTCAGACCGAACGACTTGAACAGGGCCGGGGCCACTTCTTTGTTATAGAGTTCTTGCATTCTGTTCATCTTTATTCACTCCACGGCCTAGTCAATCGTGGCCTCACAATTCTTGCAAACGCGATGCGCCCCTTCATCGTCGCGCTGGACAGCAACGCGTGTGGGCTGACTGCATTTTGGACAAACAAGCATCACGTTCGAGATATTGATCGGCCCTTCAAACTGAATGCGACCCGGGTTGATATTGCGTCCCTGCTGGGTCTGCACTTGTTTTTGATGTTTGGTGCGAATATTCACACCCTGCACGACCACACGGCGGTCATCCAATATCACGTTGATGACTTCGCCTCTTTTTCCTTTATCCTCGAGACGGCCGCTGATCACTTCCACTGTATCGCCTTTACGAATCTTAACTTTCATTCTTTGCTCCTACAGCACTTCCGGGGCAAGCGACACGATCTTCATGTAGCCCATGTCGCGCAATTCACGCGCCACCGGCCCAAAGATACGAGTGCCCCTCGGGTTTTCGCCATCAGCATCCAGAATGACCGCGGCGTTATCATCAAAGCGGATGTATGAACCATCTTCGCGGCGCCATTCCTTCGTGCAGCGCACAATGACGGCTTTCACAACTTCACTTTTCTTTACAGAACCTTGTGGCGTGGCGGCTTTCACTGTTGCCACAACAATATCACCAATGGAACCGTACTTGCGGCGAGAGCCACCCAGTACATGAATGACAAGCAGTTCACGTGCGCCGGTATTATCGGCAACTTTTAAACGAGACTCATGCTGAATCATGGTTTATTCTCCCACGCCCTGATCAGCAGTACGCGTTTCGCGCTTCAATACGGACTCAACAGCCCAGCGCTTGTCACGGGACAGAGGGCGGGTTTCAACGATTTGAACCTCATCACCCATTTGACAGCCGATCTCGTCATGCGCCTTCACACGCATGCTGGAAAACACCACCTTCTTATAGAGAGGGTGACGAAACTTGCGAGTGATCTCCACCACAACGGTCTTGGTCATTTTATTGCTGGTGACAACACCAGTCATACGACGACGATTGTTCATTTTGCACCTTCCACAGCAGCGGCGCGCTCAGTCTCGCGCAGAATTGTTTCCATGCGAGCGATATCACGGCGCAAAACTGTCAGTCGGCTAGAGTCAGTCAATTGACCCGTTACCTGCTGGAAGCGCAGCTTCATCATCTCATCACGAGCATCCGCCAATTTCGTGCGAATTTCCTCCGCACCCAATTTACGAATTTCTTCCACTTTCATAGCCTTCATAGTTATTCTCCTCCTGTGTGGCGGGCCACAACTTTGGTCTTGATGGAGAATTTATATTGGGCGCTTTTAAGAGCAGCAACCGCAATTTCTTCCGCCAGGCCGCTGACTTCGAACATAATGCGACCAGGTTTGACCGGAGCGACATAGTACTCCACATTACCCTTACCGGAACCCATACGGGTTTCGGGTGGTTTATGCGTGAACGGCTTGGCTGGGAAAATACGGATCCAGATCTTACCGCGACGCTTCATTCCACGGACAATGGTGCGACGAGCCGCCTCAATTTGACGGGCTGTAATCCAGCCCGGTTCCAACGCTTGCAGGCCAAACTCACCGAAGGAAATTTCCGCACCGCGGAGAGCTTTTCCTGTCATGCGACCGCGCATCTGCTTGCGCCACTTTACACGTTTAGGCATCAACATATCAAAAACCTCATTCAGGCAGCATCAACGATTACTCGCTGACGTACACGCCTTCCGTTGCTTCGACTTTTTCTTCAACTTCAGGTGTGGCTTCGCCCTTATAAATCCAGACCTTAATACCAAGTTGTCCATAGGTGGTTAAGGCTTCCGTAGTGGCGAAATCTAAATTCGCGCGCAAGGTCTGCAAAGGCACGCGGCCTTCGCGCAACCACACATCGCGGGACATTTCTGCGCCGCCAAGGCGTCCGCCAACCAAAATCTTGATACCTTCAGCGCCCTGTTTAATCGCCTGCTGGATGGCGCGTTTCATGGCGCGACGATAGGCAATACGGCGCTCAAGTTGATCGGCGATATTTTTGGCAACCAACATGGCGTCGGTATCGGGGGAAGTGATTTCCTTGATATCCAACTCAATCTTCTTGCCAACCAAGGTTTCGAGTGCCTGGCGAATTTTCTTTACGCCTTCACCCTTGCGGCCAATCAAAATGCCGGGCTTGGCAGTATGAATTGCAATGCGGATCTTCCCGGGAGTTCGTTCTACATCAATGCGGGAGATACCAGCCTTGCCGTCTTTGACAGCATCGGGCATTTGTTTACGAAGTTGAAGAACCTTCTCATTCGCAGCTGCTCCACCTTTTGAGAGTTTACCAAGCAATAAATTGCGGATGGCAAAATCCTGGTGCAGTTGCTGGCGGTATGTGCTTCCCTCAGCGAACCAACGTCCGCCCCAAGGTTGGTTGATACCCAGACGAAAACCAATAGGATGTACTTTACGACCCATAAAATTCTCCTTAAGCTCCGCGCTCGCGCAATATGACAGTTACGTGTGAAGTGCGGCGTAACAGTGGCTTGAAACGACCACGAGCGCCAAAGCGTCTCCACTTGCGAGTGGGAGCTTCGTCTGCTGTAATCTTGGCTACATAGAGGTCGTCGCGGCTGACGCCGAAGTTTTCTTCAGCATTGGCCACAGCAGACGCAACCAGTTTTTGCACAGGCAATGCAGCACGCTTGTTTACGAAGCGAAGGATTTCCAAGGCTTCATTTGCGTTCTTGCCACGGATCAAATCAATGACATAACGTACTTTTTGCGCGGAGAGCGATAGGTGACGGATTTTTGCTTGAATATCTTGCATCTCTCAATCTCCTAGGCAGCTTTCTCGCTGGTCTGATGACCGCGGAAGGTACGTGTCGGGGCGAATTCGCCCAAGCGATGACCGACCATGTTTTCGGTAATGTAGATCGGCACATGGCGGCGTCCATCGTGAACCGCAATGGTATGACCGACCATCTGGGGGAAAATCACAGAGGCGCGGCTCCAAGTGCGGACGACTTTCTTTTCTTTTTTCTGGTTCATGGCCTCAATACGCTTGAGCAATTTCGGCTCAATGAAAGGACCTTTTTTTAATGAACGTGACATATATGCGTTCCTCGTCTAATTCTTAGCGGCTCGTCTTACTTCGACGGCGCACAATGTACTGATCGGTCTTCTTGTTGCGGCGGGTCTTCTTGCCGAGTGTGGGTTTACCCCAAGGACTCTTCGGACCTGGAAGACCAATTGGCTGGACACCTTCACCACCACCGTGAGGATGATCGCGGGGGCTCATCGCGGTACCGCGGACTGTTGGGCGGATACCAAGATGGCGTTTGCGGCCTGCCTTGCCAAGTTTAATGTTGCTATGGTCAAGATTTCCGACCTGGCCGATGGTTGCGTAACAAACCTGATGGATAAGGCGAACCTCACCGGAAGGCATGCGGATCTGAGCAAAGTCGCCTTCCTTGGCAAGTAATTGTGCCGCTCCACCAGCCGAACGAACGAGTTGACCGCCTTTGCCTTCTTTAACCTCAATATTATGGATCAAGGTACCGACTGGGATATTGCTAATCGGAAGAGAGTTGCCAGGGCGGATCTCAGCATTTGGACCGGAGAGAACAGCATCGCCAACTTTCAAATCCAAGGGAGCAATGATGTAGCGCTTCTCACCATCCGCATAAAAAAGAAGAGCGAGGCGTGCAGTGCGATTTGGATCGTACTCGATGGCCGCAACTTTGGCGGGAATTCCATGCTTCTCGCGAAGGAAATCCACAATGCGAATGAAACGGCGCGCCCCACCACCACGATGGCGGACGGTCACACGACCCTGAGCATTGCGTCCGCCACGATTTACTTTGGCGACAAGCAAAGCACGTTCGGGTGTGCTCTTCGTAATTTCTTCAAAGGTATAACCAGTCATCCCGCGGGTGCCGGGAGTTACCGGTTTGTATTTTTTAACTGCCATTACTGCACCCCTTCAAAGATCTCGAGGGGCTTGCTTCCCTCGGCTAGGGTAACGATCGCCTTTTTAAAGGATGGGCGGCGCACCAGCAATCGTCGAGCACGAGTGCGGCGTCCACGCTTGGCAGGCGCATTGAGGATATTTACACGAGCCACGGTGACATCGAAAAGTGTTTCAATTGCGTCCTTCACCATGGCGCGATTCGCTTCATCAGCGACAACAAAAACGTACTGGCTCAGTTTGCCGGATTGATAGCTGGATTTCTCAGTTACCAACGGGCGGATGAGGACATTATAAAGATTGGTCATGTCTCTCTCCTTATCCGAGGTGCGCTACGAGCGCATCAATTGTCTTGATAGGCAAGACAACCTTGTCAAAATTAAGTACGTCACGCACATTCAAATAGCTGGCGAGCAATACTTTGGCACTCTCGATGTTATCGGCAGAGCGCATGACAGTGTCATAATTCTGGTCTTTGGCAGGCATCAAAACCAAAACGGTGGATGTACCAACCAAATTACCGAGTGTTTCAGCCATCAAGCGGGTCTTGGCTTCCTTGAGATCGAGTTCTTCTACGACCACAATGGATGCTTCCGCGGCTTTTACAGACAATGCAGATCGAAGTGCAGCCTGGCGCATCTTCTTGGGCATGCGCTGTTCATAACTGCGGGGATGAGGCGTGTGGATGCGACCACCGCCAACCCATTGCGCCGCATTCGTGGACCCCTGGCGGGCTCGGCCGGTCCCCTTCTGTTTCCAAGGCTTTCGGCCGCCACCGGCAACCTCACCACGAACTTTCGTTTCATGGGTACCCAGACGGGCATTTGCCATCTGGCGCACATAAGCCTGGTGCATCAGATCTACATTTACAGGGGCTTCAAACAAATTCGCAGGCAATTCAACCTCGCGAACTTTCTTGCCCTTCAAATCAAGAACATCTACTTTCATGGTTATTCTGGCTCCCGTTTCCTACGCGCCTACTGCTTGCGCGATTCCTTGATCATTACGAGACTGCCCTTGCCGCCGGGAACAGCGCCATTGATGGCAATCAGGTTACGCTCCACATCGACCATCACAACTTTGATGTTCTGTGTGGTGACGCGATCCATGCCCATATGACCAGCTCCACGTGCGCCTTTATACACACGGCCTGGTGTCGTGCCTGATCCGCGAGAACCAGGAGCCCGGTTTCGGTCAGATGTGCCATGCGTGGCGTTCATACCATGGAAGTGATAGCGCTTTACAGCACCGGCAAAGCCCTTACCTTTGCTGACACCAATCACATCCACGCGCTCGCCAACAGCAAAAGCATCGGCAACAGTAATTTTGTCACCAACTTTCAAACCGTGGTCCTTGACGCGAAATTCGCGCAGGAAACGCATAGGGGGAATCTCACTGGCTTTCAAGTGTCCCAATTGGCCGCCGGTAAGGCGTTTGGGATTTGCTTCGCCAAAACCCAGCTGCACCGATGAATACCCCACTTTTTCTGGCAAACGTACCTGGGTAACGTAACATGGCCCAGCTTCGATGAGTGTCACCGTCCAGGCAACACCTTGCTCATCGAAGATCTGGGTCATGCCGATCTTCTTTCCAATTAGCCCTTTCAACATACTCTATTTTCTCCTTCAGAAGATATTGACGAGACTGCCAGCCGGGGCATCGGCCGCATCATCTCCGTACAGCGCAGTCAGAAGATCTGGTGCGAAGCGGTTTGTGTCGGTTCTACAACACAGACCTACTCTTGCGCTGTCTCAAAAACCGTAATTTTCTTACAGTTAATTGAAAAACTAAATTTTGATCTCGATATCAACACCTGCAGGCAGGTTCAAACGCATCAACATATCGATGGTCTTGGAGTCCGGGTCCAAAACGTCAATTAAACGGTTATGGGTGCGGATTTCAAAATGTTCGTGCGAGTCCTTGTCGATAAATGCAGAGCGACGTATTGTAAAGCGTTCCGTCTTACTTGGCAAGGGAACGGGACCAACTACATGGGCGCCAGTGCGTTCTGCTGTTTCGACAATGCGTTTCGCAGATTGGTCGAGAACGCGGTGATCATACGCCTTAAGGCGGATACGTATTTTTTGCTTAGCCATCATACCTCGTCTTACTCGATGATCTTGGTAACGACACCCGCACCGACGGTGAGACCGCCTTCACGGATGGCGAACTTGGAACCCTGTTCAAGAGCCACAGGCACGATCAATTCCACGGTCAGGTTGACATTGTCACCCGGCATCACCATCTCCACACCTTCCGGCAGGGTGATGTCTCCGGTCACGTCCATTGTGCGAACATAGAACTGCGGACGATAGCCGCTGAAGAACGCCTTGTGACGTCCGCCTTCTTCCTTCTTCAACACGTACACTTCCGCTAGGAACTTCTTGTGCGGGGTGATCGACTTCGGCTTGGCCAATACCTGGCCGCGCTCCACATCTTCACGCTCGATACCGCGCAACAACAGACCCACGTTGTCACCGGCCATGCCCTCGTCCAACTGCTTGTGGAACATTTCCACACCCGTGCAGACGGTGGCCTTGGTCTCACGCAAGCCAATGATCTCGATCGGGTCGCCGATCTTGACGATACCACGGTCGATACGACCCGTTACCACAGTGCCACGTC
>JAEURE010000300.1 GCA_016789485.1 Anaerolineales bacterium
AGCAATCGCAAATGGCGGAACTTTATACCGTCCGCAGTTGGTGGAGAAGATCCAACCTGTGGATGGCGATCCAATCCTTTCCTTCCGTCCGGAAGCGCGGGGAACACTTCCACTGCGGAGTGAAAACCTTGAAATCCTTCAAGAAGCCATGTTCATGGTGACAAAATTCAGAAGAGGTACTGCCAACTTCCAGATGATCGGTTTGCAATTCGATACAGCCGGCAAAACAGGTACTGCCGAATCTGGCAGCGGTCTGCCACATGCCTGGTTTGCAGGCTACACAAATAATGAAGAAAATACCGGCTTACCGGATATTGCCATTGCCGTTATTGTCGAAAACATAGGTCAGGGTTCTGAATATGGCGGGCCACTATTCAGGGCCATGGTAGAGACTTATTATTACGGCAGCCCGCAAAGGCCGTTCTATCCCTGGGGACAGATCGGATATCCGCCATATACACCCACTCCGTTTGGCATCCCGCCATCCACGGATAACTAAAAAAGGAAGCAGTTGACCGACACGAACACGAAACAAGGTCTGATCATTAAAGCCCAATCCGGTTTCTTTTGGGTGGAAACCGGGGAGGGCGTTATTGTTTGTCAATTACGCGGGAAGTTGAAACAAGGACGCGCAAAAGGGGACATCGCCGCGCTTGGAGATCATGTCACCATTACGCTTTTGGATGATGGCAGTGGAGCGTTGGAACATGTCGAAGAGCGCAAGCAGGCTTTGGTCAGGTTGGACCCGCGCCCGCAGGGCGAATATCAACAAGTGCTGCTGGCAAATGCCGATCAGGTGGTCTTTGTGTTTGCCTGCGCGAATCCGAATCCAAAATTAAGGATGCTCGACCGTTTTCTCGTCATTGCTGAAAAACAAAAGATACCGACCATTATCATTGCCAACAAAATCGACCTTGTTGAAGACCCAAAAGAAATTTTCGGCATGTATGAAGACATAGGCTATCGCGTCATTTACACTTCCGCAAAATCGGAAGTGGGGCTGGAAGAAATGCGCAATGTGTTGAAAAATAAAATCTCCGCGCTGGCTGGTCCAAGCGGTGTGGGCAAATCAAGTTTGTTGAATGCGCTGCAACCCGGGCTGGGACTCGCTGTCAATGAGATCAGCAAGGTGATGAACAAAGGCAGGCATACCACCGTCACGCGGCAGATGTTCCCGCTGGAAGGCGGCGGGTATGTTGCCGATACGCCGGGCTGGAAGTCGCTTGCTTTGTGGGATACGGAAGCGGGGGAAATGGACGCGTATTTTCCAGAGCTGCGCGATCTCGTTCCGCATTGTCAGTTTAGCGATTGCACACACATCCATGAGCCGGGCTGTGCCGTGCTGGCTGCAGTGAAGGAAAATAAAATTCACCCGGAGCGATATCAATCCTATTTACGATTGCGTGCCGGGCAGGAATAGCATTTCACGTTTCACTCATCGCGTTTTACGAATTACTTGACACCTCGCACCTGACACCTGATACTTAACCCAATGGCTGACAACTGGAATTTACTCGGGCATGAATGGGCAGTGGATATGCTCCGCCAGCACGCTGCGCGCGGAGATGTCCGCCATGCGTATCTTTTTTCTGGACCTCCCGGCCTGGGTCGGCGGACTTTGGCATTGCGCCTCGCTCAGGCATTGAACTGCACCAAGCCTCTCGCACCCGGCGTCCCTTGCGGGCTATGCCGCGACTGCAAACAGATCGACGCCATGCAGCATCCTGACATGAATGTCATTCAAGCGGAAACCGAAGGCGGAACACTCAAAGTAGATCAGATCCGCGAAGTGCAGCGTTCATTGTCGCTCAAACCCTATCAGTCCACATATCGTGTGGCATTGTTTTTGCGTTTTCAAGAGGCGAATGACAACGCATCCAATGCCCTGCTAAAGACTCTCGAAGAAGCACCCGCGCACGCCATCCTTTTATTGACCGCCGATACCCCCGAGCAACTTCTCCCAACCATCATCTCACGCTGTGAGATCCTGCGCCTGCGTCCCCTGCCCATCGAAGCCGTGGAATCAGATTTGATCTACCGCGGCGTGGATGAAGAACGCGCGCGTTTGCTTGCCCACATCTCAGGCGGACGTCCCGGCTATGCGCGCCGTCTGGTAGACGATGTAACATTGCTTGAAAAACGTGACGAACGGCTGGACGATCTCCAAACACTCCTGCCTGCCGCGCGTGTAGAGAAATTCTCCTACGCTGATAAACTATCCAAAGACAAAGACACCATGCGGCAAGCCATCATTATTTGGCTGTCCTATTGGCGGGATGTGATGCTGCGCGTGGCAGGTGCAGAGACTCCACTCGTCAACATAGACCGCAACATGGAAATCGAATTCCTTGCCGGGCGGCTGGATCTATCCACAGCGCGGCGGGTGGTCAGCAACCTTGAGAACGCGCTCGAACAAATGGACCACAATGTCAATTCAAGATTACTGGCTGAAGTCTTATTAATGGATTGGCCAAAAGTTTAAGAGGTGAAGTATGTGTCGAAGCATTAAACCCTTGCGCAACATGGACCACCCTGTCACAGAGCAGGAAATCAATGAAGCAGCGCTGCAATATGTAAGGAAGGTCAGTGGGTATCGAAAGCCTTCAAAGGCAAACGAAGAAGCATTTCAACAGGCGCTCAATGAAGTTGCGGAAGCGACCAGAAAAATGTTGGCAGCCCTCGTTAACAAGCCCAACACAGGAAGTGACTCGAACATTTAAACATTGGGAACATAAAAAGTCTAACGCGGGACATCGAGACGGAACCTGAACGGCGCGGGAGGTGTACAACATACGAAGGAGAAAGTTATGCAAAAAGTCAATTTCTTCGTACGGACGCTCCTGCTCATCGCCTTGCTGGTTGGTTGCTCTTCAAATACGGCTGGTCAATCTGATGAACCTTCATCGATTGAAGACTACAGAATGCCAACAGATTTGCCCATACCATCATCTCTGACTGAAGCCGCCCAAACTGAGACCGCATCTTCCATTCCCCCGGCAGACTGCCCTGTTACCACGGCGGGGAGTCTTTCTTTTGAAGCGCCTGCGCCGCATTCCCCCAAGGCTCCATGGACAGGCATCTTTTGGTATGGCTCCGAAGATTTATGGACAGCGCTTCATGAAAACGGGGTTTGGTCCTCATTGCCTGAATCTCCTGATGGATATACCCAAAAAATAATGTGGTGGAGCAAGTCGTATTCTCTACCCAATGAACCCAGACCTGCCCTGATTGTATCTGGCCGCAGGTTAGATGCAGAAGCGCCCGGGCTTCGTTTTTACGGCGCAACCAATGCCATGGCTGATGACATTGGAGAGGCCATGCTTACGGGAGTCGAATTTCCAACCCTGGGATGCTGGGAAGTGCAGGGACAATATAAAAAGACGAGCCTCACTTTTGTAGTGTGGATCGCGCCATAAAACAAGTGCCGAAGTCTTGCAGACTTCGGCACTTGTATCTATTCAATCGCCTCGCGCAGTTTCCTCGCTAGTTTTCCAAAGTACGGAGTATAGCGAATGTCATCTTTTCTTGGGCGCGGAAGTTCAACTTTCACGTCCAT
>JAEURE010000301.1 GCA_016789485.1 Anaerolineales bacterium
AAACCCGGCCGCAAGTGTATTTCACCTTTTAAAATATTCACAACCAGGTTGTGGACAATGGCAAGCCCAAGCCCTGTCCCACCATTGGACCGCGCAGTAGTAAAGAAAGGCTCAAAGATATGCGGCTGGCTTTCGCTGGGAATCCCTTTGCCATAATCCTGAACGGTCAGACGGTAATGTTTATCATCCGCCAATTCAATGGTCACGTCTACATTTCCCCCAGTCCCATTGGGATAGGCATGCCGCTCGGCATTGGTCAATAGATTGATCAGGATTTGAGACAGCACGCCGCGATACCCCACCCAATTCTTTTGCTCAAAAGCCAGCCTGTTGACAAAGTTCACCCCGATCTGACTCCGCTTCAAGCTGACCAGCATCAAATTGACATTTTCTTCCACTGCCTCAGAGATATCGAACAGTTCCTTCTCATCCATCAACTGGCTGACAGAAATTTTCTTAAAACCCTGCACAAGTTTGTGAGCGCGTTCCACGTTCCGCTGCATCAACTCCAACGACTCGGCAATATCTGCCGCACGCTGAATGGTCACTTCTTTGGGAGAGGCCAATTCACGCGCCATGATGTTCACTGCAGTATTAATAACACCCAAAGGTGTGTTGATCTCATGCGCCAAACTTGCCACCATTTCCGTCAAAGCGCGCTGCTTCTCAACCTCCATTTGCGAGGCAAGAAGCCGCTGAGCAAGGGTCTGCTCAAACTCGCGGCTATTCGCCGCATAGATTTGCTCGCTCCATGCAGAAAAAAACTCAACGATATCTTCCGGGCTTAACCTGCGGACAATCTCCGAAATCAATTCGCGGTCAATCACGAGAAGTTCGGAATCCGTAACAACTGTCGCCTGATCACGACAAAGCCCTGTACCCAAAACAGCATTCTCGCCAAAAACCTGATATTCCATCAGATCAGCCGAGTGTATCTTCTCCCCGTCTTTATCCTCCCTCTCGATCTTTACCCTGCCCTGGAGAATTAAATACATTGCCGCCGAATTTTCCCCCTGACGAAAAATTATAGAATCAGCCTTTACATAGATATTCGAAGCAATCTCAGAAAACAACATCAATTGCTTCTCTGAAAAAGAAGCAAAAAATGGCGATCTTCTCAAATCCTTGAAGTTGAACTCTTTTTTTTCGTTTGTCATTGTCAGCATGAAGCCGCCTAAAGAAATAGATACTATGAAAATTCTTTCACGTTCATTGTATTATTTCTTCCGCCTGGCGGCCCTATTTGCAACCTTCTTAACAGACTTTTTTTGGACTCTTTTTGTAATATTTTTAGCAGCTAGCTCGCAATCACTTCAATCAAGGACTCATAATTTGCCGGAATAATCTTCGGGGAAGCAAACGATTCGGTGATAATCCCTGGATCTTTCATCCCATGCCCTGTGCAGACTATTACAACTCGTTTGCCTTTCGCCTCAAACTTCCCGGTAGCTGATTCTGCCAACAAGCCAGCCAGCCCCGCAGCTGACGCAGGCTCCACCCAAACCCCTTCTGCTGCCAAAATCTTCTGTGCAGCCAATATCTTCTCATCCGGTACTGCAATGATCATGCCATTTGATTCGTGCGCCGCGTCCAGCGCCTGCTCACCCCGCGCTGGCCTGCCTATACGAATAGCAGTGGCGACCGTTTCCGGTTTTTCGACTGGGTGTCCCAACACCAATGGCGCAGCCCCGGCAGCTTGTACGCCCAGTACTTGTGGCAACCCCTTTTGGTATTGTTTGAAACCAGCCCAATATGAGGTGATATTTCCCGCATTACCGACTGGCAAACACAACCAATCTGGTGCAGACCCTAGATCGTCACAAATCTCAAAGGCGGCTGTTTTCTGCCCCTCAATACGGAATGGATTAATGGAATTAACCAAGGCGATCGGAGTCTTTTGAGTGATCTCAACCACCAATGTCAGCGCATCGTCAAACGAACCTCGAATTTGAATCACCTCTGCGCCATAGGCAATTGCTCCAGCCAGCTTCCCGACAGCTACCTTGCCTTCAGGAATCAAAACGATAGAGTGCAGGCCCGCCCGTGCAGCATATGCGGCGGCAGAAGCGGCTGTGTTGCCCGTGGAGGCGCAAATCACCGTCTCTGCACCACGGCCAACCGCTTCACTGATGGCAGCGGTCATTCCGCGATCTTTGAAGGAGCCTGTGGGATTTAATCCTTCAAATTTGATGAACAGTTCGCAGCCAAGTTGCCTGCTTAAATGCGGCATGGGAATCAACGGGGTATTTCCCTCGAGCAGGGAAATATTTTGAGTGTGTGCAGGTAAGTCAAGATACTGCCTGTAGCGATGGATCAAGCCTTGATAGGTCATGACAACTCCGGGTTAAGAATGAGGCGATTATACCTATCGCGGTCAAAAATTGCATAAAAAACACAATTTGCGGCTGCGGTATTATATAATTGTCCACATGATAAAAATTCGAGTTCCAGCCACATCTGCTAATTTGGGCCCAGGCTTCGATTGTCTGGGACTTGCATTGAATGTCTGGAATGAAGTTACGTTTGAGACTGCCGATAAATCGACTTACCATGCCGTCGGCGAGGGTGCGGAAAAATTAAACAAAGGCACAAGAAATCTATTGACAAAAGCATATGCACTTTTGTATGATGTCTGCGGACAAAAGATGAACGGCGTGCAGATTTCAGCTCAAAATGAAATCATAATGAGCAGCGGGATGGGATCGAGTGCCGCAGCAATTGTGGCGGGGTTGTTCGGAGCAAATGAGATGCTGGGGAGACCGTTGAACACAACCGAGCTCCTGAAACTTGCCAACGACATGGAGGGACATCCTGACAATGTTGCACCTGCAATACTGGGCGGACTCGTTGTTTCCATTATGACACAACAAGAAATTATCACAAAGCGATATGAAGTTCCCGAATTGACTTTGATAATCGTAAAGCCCCGTGTGGATTGGCCGACGCGCACAGCCCGTGCAGTTTTACCCAAGTCAGTTTCCCGCGCGGACGCAATCCACAATATTGGCCGCGCCATCCTTGTAGTGGACGCATTAAGAAACGGCGATCTTGACTTGCTCCAAAAAGTTATGGATGACCGCATCCATCAAGCGTATCGCCTGCGGCATATTTCAGGCGGCATGGCCGCCTACAAAGCCGCAAAACACTTTGGAGCGGCAGCGCTTTCTGGAGCGGGACCATCAATTATAAATTTTGTCCCGCCAGAAAGGGCGGAAGGAGCAAGACTCGAAATTGCAAAAATATTCCATGAACGAGGAATCGAGACAAAAGAAATTGTGACGATTCCATCCAGCCAGGGTGTTCATAAAATAAACTAAAAGCCGATCAAGAATTTGATCGGCTTTTATATCTTACAACTATTTCTTTTTACCCTTAGGCTTTGCTTTCCTTGCAGGAGCCGCCTTCACAGAGGCAGGCACTGGCTGTAGTTCAGCTTGCATTTGTTTATATGGGGTACGCAAACTGACGGGTTGGACATGACTGTTGCGGACACGAATATTGATCATTTCCACAAAGACGGAGAAGCCCATTGCAAAGTAAACATATCCCTTCGGA
>JAEURE010000302.1 GCA_016789485.1 Anaerolineales bacterium
ATTTCCACCCGTACCCTGATAGGAATAAACAGCCTGTCCAATAAAGAATTTCGAATTGCCAAGCGTAAGGGGGACAATAAAATCGCCCAGGGTCAACGAAAAAGTGAAAATAGAACCTGCGACAACGCCGGGAAACGCCAAGGGCAAAATAACTGTGCGAAAGGTCTGGGAAGGCTTTGCGCCGAGATCACTGGAAGCTTCGAGCAGGGAACCCGGCACACGTTCCAGTGCGGTTTGAATGGGAATGATCATGTACGGCAGCCAGATATAAACAAAGACAATGAACATCCCGATCGGAGAGAGAGACAGGGAGGAGCCGCCGATTCCCGGCAAACTGAGCAGCCAATCCAAGGCGCCTGTCAGATGAAACAAATTGATGAACCAAGAAAGAATGCCTTCCTTGGCAAGGATCAGCTTCCACGCATAGACGCGTACAAGATAACTCGACCAAAGCGGAATCGTGACTGCAATCAGCAGCCAGGTCTTCAGTTTTGGCGAGGCGAATTTTGCAATGTAATATGCCAGGGGGAAAGCGATCAACGCATCCACAACGGTGACAAGGAAAGCCATTGTAGCAGTACGCATAAATATTTCACGGTTGGCCGGGGTGAAGATCTGAAGGTAAGTCTTCAAGGTGAATTCACGAATGACCATCCCCGTGAAATCATCGATCGCAAAAAAGCTATTGATCAACAATGAAAACAGGGAACCCAAATAAACAACCACCATATACAGCAATGGCGGCGTGAGAAAAATAGCCAACACCAATTTAGGACGCTGATAAAAGTAAGTGGAAATACGATTAAGCATGTCAGCCTCCCAGACGACTCATATGATCTTTGTGCCAGGAGAGTCGAACTTTTTGTCCCTTGGCTGAGAGGACATCCATGGAAGTAGTTTTGAGATTTTGCTCGATCACCACCAAATCTACGCTGCCTTCCACTTCCACAAGATAGCGGGTATATAGACCAAGATAAACCACATCGCGAACGATGCCATCCAGGGAAAGCATGTCAGCGGCGAGTTTGTCGTTTGCAGACCCAAGATGAATCTTCTCCGGGCGGATTGAAAAGGTTTGATCGGAGCCTGTTATCCGTTTCGCCACTTCCCCGCTGACAAGATTGGATGTGCCGACAAAACCCGCTACAAACGCGGAGGCGGGACGTTCATAGATGTCGGAAGGTGAACCGATCTGCTCGATTCTTCCCTGGCTGAAAACTGCAATACGGTCACTCATGGTAATCGCTTCTTCCTGATCATGAGTGACAAAAATAAACGTGATCCCCACCCGTTTTTGAATGGACTTGAGCTCAATCTGCATTTGTTGGCGGAGCTTCAAGTCCAATGCGCCAAGCGGTTCGTCGAGCAGCAAAACTTTGGGATGATTGATCAAGGCACGGGCAAGAGCGACGCGCTGCCGCTGTCCGCCGGAGAGTTGTGAGGGCTTGCGTCCAGCAAAGCCGGAGAGTTGGACGAGTTCAAGCATTTCATCCACGCGTTTCTGGCGCTCCTCTTTGGCAACCTTCTTCACCATTAAGCCATAGGCAATATTATCTCCCACATTCATATGCGGAAACAATGCATAATCCTGAAACACCGTATTAACATCCCGGTCATAGGGCGGCAGGCTGGAAACTTCCTTTCCATACAAATGAATGGAGCCGGACGTAGGTCTGTCAAATCCCGCGATCATCCGCAAACAGGTGGTCTTGCCGGACCCGGAAGGACCAAGCATGGAGAAAAATTCGCCGTCGCCGATCTCCAGATCAACCTGATCCACGGCTTTCACATCACCGAAATGTCGGCTTACTTTTTCAAAACGAATGGCAGGCGTAGAAGGATTATTCATATTGGCAGCTCTTCATGGAGATAAAAGGGTATCAGGCGGGACACATGTCCCGCCTGATACCTAATCATATTTTACGACGACTAACGACCACCGATAACGGCTACGTAGTTTGTGACCCATTCATGGTAGGGAACACATTCCATGCGTCCGTCACCGCAATCTGTAGTGGGAGTGCGCCACCATTGGATCTTGTCAAAGTCATTCAAGCCGTTGTTGACACAGCCATCAGCGCCGAGCAACTCATTGCCATCGCAGGCATCCAAACGGACAGGAACATTCTGGAACCAGGCAGCCAGATCACCCTGAACCTTCGGGTCGAGGGAGTGTTCCATCCAGGCATAGGCACAGTTGACGTGTTCAGAGTCCACGTGCAGCATGGTGGTATCAGCCCAACCAGTGGCGCCTTCCACAGGCACAACCTTCTCGATCGGAGCACCGCCAAACTTCAGCAGATTCGCCTGGAAAGGCCATGAACCGGAAGCTGCCACACCTTCATTGGTGAAGTCATCCATCTGGATGAAAGCATCATGCCAATAGCGGTTGATCAGCGTGCGTTGCTGGCGCAGGAGTTCAATCGCGGCGTTGAACTGGTCGCGGTTCAATGCATACGGGTCAGTAATGCCGAGCTCGGGACGGACGCTCTTCAAATAGAGAGCGGCGTCTGCCACATAGATCGGACCATCGTACGCCTGAATCCGTCCCTTGTTGGATTGACCATCCGGGAGGGTCATTTCTTCAAAAACAACATTCCAGCTTGTGGGAGGCTGATCCCCAAACACTTCGGTGTTGTACATCAAAATATTCTCACCGGAAGAGTAAGGTACGCCATAATGAACACCATCCACTGTGTGCCAGGGGGCATTCTGCAGGCGGGGATCAATTTTGTCATAGCTGGGGATGCGGGAAATATCAATTGGTTGAACGCGGCCGCCCGAGATCAGGCGGTTCGAAGCGTCGCCTGAAGCGGTTACAAGATCAAAACCACCTTCATTCATCAAGGCAACCATTTCATCGGAAGTGGCGGCTGTCTTTACCGAAACCATACAACCAGTCGCCTCTTCAAATTTAGTTACCCAGTCGTAATTCGGGTCGGTTTCACCCCGTTCAACGTAACCAGCCCATGCGACGATAGAAAGTGCGCCTTCAAGTTCCATGGAAGGAGCTTCCGTTGCAGCGGGAGCGTCCGTCGCAGCGGCAGGGGCATCTGTTGCCTCAGCGGGAGCAGGAGCAGCGGTCTCAGCAGGGGCTGCGCCACCGCAAGCAGCGAGCACAAAGCTGGCGAACACAAACAGGGTCATCAAGTTAAAAGCAAACTTCTTCATTTTCTCTCTCCTAGTAAGTTATGTGTTACACGTCCAGACAAAACCAAGCCAGCTCAGCCCCAGCCACCTCCTTTCATGTAAACATAAGTACCCCTCCACTAAAAAATGGATACGAAGTGTCCTGTTTGAGCAATTATATGAAAGGAATTTTGAAAGTCAACCATCGATTGCCGAATGGGACAAACGCCTCGTTCTGCGCCGCATCTTGTCAGCCCGGCCAAACGGAATCCATGCTGGAAAATAATCGGGCATCAGCATGGCGGTATAATTGTGAATTATTAAACAAAATCTCAATTGGAGACAACCCATGACAGACCTTCCTATTTACCCTCTCAGTGAAGAGCACAAAATGCTGCGCGATGCAGCCC
>JAEURE010000303.1 GCA_016789485.1 Anaerolineales bacterium
GCCGGCGCAGATTTCGCCATCACCGCAAGTTATCAGGCTACTGTCGAAGGGTTTGCTCGCCGCGGTTTGACTACAGAAGAGTCGCTCGCACTCATGCAAAAATCTGTGAAGATCGCACAAGATGCGCGTGATGAATTTTGGGCAATTGAAAGCAACCGCACAAATAGGGTTCGTCCGCTGATCGCTGCATCTGTCGGGCCGTATGGCGCCTTCCTCGCAGACGGTTCAGAATATCGCGGCGACTATAAATTAACCGAACAGGAATTGATCAACTTTCATCGTCCGCGTGTAGAAGCGCTCATCGCCTCAGGTGCGGACCTGTTAGCCTGTGAAACCATCCCGTGCATGATCGAAGCCCAGGCATTGACCAAATTGCTGAGCGAATTTCCAAACACCTACGCATGGTTTACTTTCAGCGCAAAAGATAACGAACACATCTGCCACGGTGAAAGAATCGCAGACTGCGCGGCTTTGCTGGATTCATATCCGCAGGCAGCGGCAATTGGAGTCAACTGCACGTCACCGCTTTATATTCCCTCCCTCATTCGTGAGATCAAAAAAAACACAAACAAGCCTGTTATTGTCTATCCTAATTCAGGCGAAGTATATGATCCCGAAACCAACACCTGGCACGGGGAAACATCCTGTGAAGCGTTTGGCTTGCAGTCAAAGGATTGGTACGCAAACGGCGCGCGCATCATCGGTGGATGCTGCCGCACAACACCTGAACACATCCGCGAAGTGAAGAATTGGACGCATCAATGACCGAACCTATCATCCTTGCAGTGGACCTTGGCACATCTGGAATGAAAGTCGCGCTGATCACTGTCAGCGGGAAAGTGATAGGCTGGGAGGCTGAACCTATCCAATTAATGCTCACACCCGATGGCGGAGTGGAACAGTCACCAGACGAGTGGTGGGCGGCGTTTTTGTCCGCTTCGAAAAGGTTGATCGGGAAGAATCAGGCGTCGGCGCGTCTGATCCGTGCGGTTTGTTGTTCCACGCAAGGCGAAGGGACGATCCCAGTCGACAAAGATGGAAACGCACTGGGCAACTGCATCCTATGGATGGATATGCGCGGGGCAAGCCACCTCAAAAAGCAATTGAGTGGATTGATCAACATTGACGGCGCGGATGTATTCAAAGTGCTGCGCTTTGTGAGCCTGACGGGCGGAATGCCCAACCTTTCAGGAAAAGACCCCGCGGGACACATGCTTTTTATCCGCGACACGAAGCCCACGGTGTACACGAAGACGCATAAGTTTTTGAATGTGCTGGATTATTTGAATTTGCGGCTGACGGGTGAGTTCGTGGCTTCGTTTGATTCAATCGTCACTTCGTGGGTAACGGATAATCGCAACCCGAATGAGCTGCGCTACAACGACGGTCTGATTTCTATGCTGGGGATTGACCGCGCAAAACTGCCTGATGTAGTGACTTGTTCTGCGGTAATCGGAAATATAAAAGCCGAGGTTGCAAACGAGCTCGGGATTTCAAGCGACATAAAAGTTGTTGCGGGCTCCATTGACAATACTGCCTCCGCGATAGGTTCTGGCGCCGTGGAAGATTTTCACTCGCATTTGTATATTGGAACATCGTCATGGATTACGGCGCATGTGCCATTCAAGAAAACGGACATTGGCTCCAGCCTTGCGTCCATTCCGTGCGCAGTGCCGGATAAATATTTATTGACGGCTTTGCAGGCAACGGCCGGGGGAAACTTAACCTTCCTGCGCGACAATATTATTTATCACAAAGATGAACTGCTCCAAGAAGCGGACGTACCTGATATTTTCAAAGTGCTGGATAAAATCACTGCGCGCGTGCCTGCTGGCGCAAACGGAGTCATTTACACGCCGTGGATCTGGGGTGAACGCGCACCCGTGGACGACAAAACTGTGCGGGCTGGCTTGTACAATTTGTCTTTGAACAACACACGCGAAGACATCATCCGCGCATTTCTGGAAGGGATTGCGCTCAATACCAAATGGCTGATGACGCCTGTAGAAAAGTTCCTCGGTAAAAAAGTGACTTCGATCAACATCGTCGGCGGCGGAGCACAATCGGATGTGTGGTGTCAGATCTTTGCGGATGTGATGAATGTGGAGATCAAGCAAGTCGCGGAACCCGTCTACGCCAATGCACGCGGCGCGGCATGGATCGGAGCGGCAGGGATGGGTGAGATCTCATTTAATGATGTGCCCAAACTGGTAAAGATCAAACAGACCTATGTTCCAGATAATAAAAACCGCTCACTGTACGATGAGCGGTTCGACGTGTTCAAAACGATCTACAAACAGATGAAGGACGTATATAAAAAGCTGAACAGCTAGCTCAGATTATTTTATCGACATAAAAATTCAGCCTCCCGGATGGGAGGCTGAATTGGCATCAGAGGTTTTTTTATTGCACTATAAATTGAGCCGTGCTGACTGAAGCCCCATTAAATAACACTTCCACCTGATAGGCGCCAACAGGCCAGCCGCCTTCAGGAGGTTCGAAATAGAAGTAAACGGTATAAGACAGTTGGTCTTCATCCAAAGTCAAGTCCACTTCGTCGATCACAAATCCAGGGTCATATCCTTCCACGCTGACAATTGTCCATTTGGATGTGACTACATTGCCAGCAACCCCATTGGAAAGGTCACTGACGACATAAATGGTATCTGTGGGGCCGAAAACACTTGATACCTGAGTGCCGTCCTGATCTTTCGCAACACGGACATTGCTCAAAGTAGGCTCACCCAAGGCGCAGGCCAGTGTTGATACTACCAATGCGGCCACAGCAAGCAGAATCGAAACTTTATTCTTTGATCTCATTGCTACATTCTCCTTTTAATTTAGCTTTCCGATGAATTTAGTGGGATTATAGTACAAGGCAGAATTAATCCTCTCCCCAATTTGGGCTATTGAGGGATAAACAACCAGAGCAGGCAAATGCCAATTGGATGAATCAAACGTGGCACCAGAAAGAGGCGGTTTTGTTTGAAATCCAATCAGGCGTAAGCAGTAAAAAAATCAAGATTAGCGTTGGATTAGAAGTGTTATACCCGCTTGACTTTGAGACTCCAGATATTGTATAGTAATCAACGGCAACACTAATAAAGGCACCGCCCCCGGGCTGTGTCTTTTGTTTGTAAAAACCCTTTATTACCTGACTGCAAGGAGAGGCAATGATCAAAGTAAGTGGCCTTACAAAGGACTACGGCGCGCGCCGCGCCATTCAAAACCTAAGTTTCGATGCTCAACAAGGTGAAATTGTCGGCTTTCTTGGCCCCAATGGCGCAGGAAAAACCACCACCATGCGTATCCTGACTGGTTACATGCCGCCCACCGATGGCGAGGCGATTGTGGCTGGATATGATGTTGTGGAAGAGTCGCTCGAGGTTCGCAAACGCGTGGGATACCTGCCAGAAACCGTCCCGCTGTACACGGACATGGCGGTGTTCGATTATTTGAAATTCATGGGTGATCTGCGCCACATCCCCAACGTGGATGACCGCGTGGATGAAGTCTTGGACATGGTCGGTTTGATTGA
>JAEURE010000304.1 GCA_016789485.1 Anaerolineales bacterium
ACGCCTCGCCTGCCGCCTTCGCAGCTGATTCAACATCCGCTTTTGTACCAAGCGGAGTCTTTGCAATGACCTGTCCCGTGGCGGGATTAATAACATCGAAATAATCTTTCACAGAAGGCTTTACCCATTCGCCATTTATGTAGTTTAAGATTTCCATGATTTCTCCAAATGAGTTCGAAGTTGAAGGTTCGAGGCTGAAAGTTGTTCAACCCACAAGGTTAAACCGCTTTTTTATCCGCAACTTCCAGCGCCTTCTCAACAATGGCAAGGCCTTCGTCCAGTTGGTCCTTGGTAATGCAGAGCGGCGGGACAACGAAGACCATGCTGCCCATATTATTTGCCATGATAAAAGTGAAAAGTCCGTTCTCGCGCAAGGTTTTTCCCACGTCGGCCATAACGGAAGCCGCGAAGATCTCTTTTGTCTCACGATTGGAAACCAACTCAATAGTGGAGAACAGCCCGATGTAACGCACATCGCCTACAGAGACATGTCGCGACTTGATATCTTCAAGGCACTCACCGAGGTATTTACCCATCAACGCGGCATTCTCGATCAATTTATCTTCATCATAGACTTCAATAGTAGCAAGTGCGGCTGCGCAGGCTAAGGCGTGACCGTTATATGTGAGACCAGCGTAGAGATATTTATCTTCAAAGTATTCAGCGATCTTATCTGAGACGATCACAGCGCCGAGCGGAACATATCCACTCGTGATACCCTTTGCAGTGGTGATAATATCCGGCGTCACGCCCCAATTGTCCACAGCAAACCATTTGCCGGTACGTCCCCATCCACTCATCACTTCGTCTGAGATCAACAGAATGCCATATTTGTCACAAATCTCGCGGACTCGCGGCCAGTAATCATCGGGCGGAACGATCAACCCATTTGAACCAACCACGCCTTCCATGATGATCGCGGCGATCTTATCAGGACCTTCATACTTGATGACTTCTTCAAGATGTGAAATGCACTCGCGCTTGCAGGATTCTTTTTTCTGTCCAAATGGACAGCGATAGCAAAATGGGTCGAGGAAGTGGACTCCACCGGGCATAGCGGGTTCGACTGCATTTCGGCGATAATCCCCCGTCAACGCGATGGAGCCATGAGTTGCGCCATGATATGAGCGATAGCGGGCAAGAATCTTGTGGCGTCCTGTATAGAAGCGTGCGATTTTGATGGCGTTCTCATTCGCTTCGGCACCGCCGAGAGCAAAGAAGGTTTTCTTCAAATTGCCGGGAGTTACTTCTGATAGCTTTTTGCCAAGCTGGGCGCGGACATCGGTAGTGTTCCCCGGATGCACAAAGCAGAGTTTTGCCGCCTGATCCTGAATGGCTTTGACCACCTTTGGATTCTGGTGTCCGATGTTCGTATTCATGAGCTGGGATGAAAAATCCATGTATCGTTTTCCATCTGTATCCCAAAAATAAATGCCTTCCGCCCTCTCCACCGGGATTGGGCTGACTTGTCCCTGCACCGACCATGAGAAAAAGGTGTATTCCTTGCTAAGGTCAACGATCTCTTTGGATGTGAGTTTATTTGTCATGTTGTGGGTATCCTTCGTTCAGGCTGAAAGTCAAACATCGAAGGTCGTCAGGTCTCTGGTTATTTTTTGACTTCTTTCACGATCTCCGCGTACACATTCAATGTCTCATCAACATCGGCATCGGAATGCTCATAACACAGGAACCACGGCTCGCGGGCATCATGATCAGGCATGACGCCTCTTTCAACGGCTTTTTCTACGAGGGTGAGATATAAATCCCGGTCGCTGTTTTGCCATTCGCGCTGACAGGTTACTGTGTCAATATTGAGGGAGAATGAAAACATGGCAGGGTAGCCCGTGAACACTGCAGGAATATCGTTCTCTTCGAAGATCTCCCTCAAGCCGTCCATGAGGCGTTGTCCGCGCTTTTCGATGGTTTTCAAAATAGGTTTTGACTTTAACAAACTTAGGGTGGCATATGCACCTGCAATGCCAGGTTTATTATTTGTATATGTCCCGCCCTGCGCCACTCCGTGCCCAATAATGGACATGATCTCTTTTTTTCCGCCAAAAGCCGCCACAGGATAGCCATTGCCCAAAGCTTTTGCATACGTGACCAGGTCCGGTTTGAGGCGGTAGTATTCCTGCGCCCCGCCATTCGCAATACGAAAGCCTGTCTTCACCTCATCCAAAATAAAAACACAGCCGTGTTCTTCGGTGCGCTTGCGGATGAGATCAAGGAATCCATCCTGCGGAGTGATCGCCGCACAATTACCCTGACACGGCTCGGTAATAACTGCAGCAATCTGCTCCCCGTAAGATTTCATCACACGTTCGAAGCCTTCAAAATCATTGAATGGAAGCGTGATGATAAAATCACGCATTGACTTGGGAATGCCTGATGAGCCAGCCACCGCAATGGGACTGCGACGGTTGCCATATGCTTCCACGGGCGCATACGTTGACCATAGCGCATGGTCGTGCATGCCGTGATAATTGCCTTCAAACTTGAGGATGATGTCGCGCCCTGTGTAAGCGCGCGCCACGCGGATGGCATGCATGGTAGCCTCGGTGCCAGAACAAGTCATGCGGACCATCTCAATCGCGGGGGACACTTCAACGATCATCTCAGCCACGGCAATTTCAAGTTCGCCTGTCATGGCAAAGAGAACCCCCTTTTGAATTTCTTCGATAACTTTTTGATCTACTTCATCGTAGGCATGACCTAAAATAATAGGCCCGAAGGCCATGCGATAGTCGATATATTTTTTTTCGTCCACGTCCCATAAATAAGCGCCTTTTGCTTTTCCGACGTATGGAGTAATTCCATCTCCCCAGAATCGAAAATTGGAATTCACGCCTAATGGAAGCACCTCTTGCGCACGCTGTTGTAATGATTGCGTCTTCGAACCAAACATACACTCTCCTTTTATGGATTATTTGGGTGTTGCTAGTGATTCGTTCTCTGACAATTCATTTGCAATCCGCTCGGGCACTCTCCACTGGTAAACATCTTTCAGAATGATTGGCACGATGGAAGTTGTAGTCTTGCGTACCCCATGAACTTTGCGCACGACTTCCGTGACGAAATAATAGATCTCGGAAGTATCTCTGGCAACCACCTGAATACTGATGTCATTCTGTCCGATGCCGCAGGCTACGTACGTCACATTTTCGAAAGAGGCCATTTTTCTGGCGACCTCCAGGACCGTATCGGCTTCAACCTCAAGCCAAACGTCGGCTTTAATCTTGAAACCCAAAGCCTCAGGATTGACCACCGCACTAATCTGAATGACTCCTTCTTCGATCATTCGATCCACACGATAGCGAACAGCTCGTTCAGAAATATCTCCCATGCGGCGGGACATCTCCGAAGCGGACATACGGCCATCCTCAAGCAGCAAATTGACGATTTTTATGTCTGTTTTGTCGAATTCATACATGTTATATCCACATCTTTTCCGAAAGTGACACGCGGAATATACCTTACGGTCTTTTAACCGTCAAGGGGATTCTAAGAAAGCGAAATTCGCTCCAATCAAAA
>JAEURE010000305.1 GCA_016789485.1 Anaerolineales bacterium
TGTCAGAGATGGGAAACTGACGATTGCTATAATCAAAACTGCCATCGCAGCAAAAGCCAGACCGAGTTGAGGGGAAATTTCCCTGCCAAACCATTTTTTCCAGAAGGATGGCTTGACATCCTTTTCTTCGCGGCGAATGCGGGCTTTGAGGCGGACATGCATCTGCTTCACCGTGGCCTCATCCAGTGAGGCGGGCGGGAGGGAGTTGTTCAGGCGTAGGATGGTTTCTTTTAGGGTGAGCAGGTCATCGGTCGAGGGGGAGGCGGAGAGCTTGCCATGTTTTCCCTGCATCACCTGATCCGCAAAATCTGCCAACTGGTCGTCTTGTTGAAGATCGGAATGTTTGTTTTTCAGTTCCATGTTATTTTTCCAGTTGAGTGCGAAGTGCGGCGATGGCTCTGCGGAAAAGGGATTTTGTGGCTTCAAGATTTTGATTGCTCATCTCGGCTATCTCATTAAATTGCAGGTCTTCGGCAAAACGAAGCAGGATTATCTCTTTGTAATTGTCCGGCAGATTTTGAAGCGCGCGTTGAAGGTAGATCCGTTCTTCCATTGCTTTGGAGGTGCTGCCAACTGTATGAGCAGAGGCATCTGAAAGCGGGGAGAGAGGCGGTTCCTGCTTGCGGGTGCGCTTCCGATAAAACTCTGCCACTTTGTGATTGGTTAAAGTCCGAAGCCAGGTTCCAAATTTGGCATCGCCTCGAAACGAAGTAAGGGAGTGCAATGCCGCAATGAATATTTCCTGGGTCACGTCTTCCACGTCATTCTCAGGGACAACGTACCGAACCCTTTTATAGACTTTGGGAAGATGACGGTAATATAATTGGTCGAATGCGTCTTTTCTACCATCCTTGAAGTGCTGGATCAGAAGCTCGTCGCTGGGGTCTTGCAAAGTTGGGTCGGTTGTGTTTTCCATATATTTGGTGGGTGAAAATGACGAAAAAGGGTTGATAATTTCAGTCGAATATAACATAGAACACCGACGGTTAACTTTCAAAATCGTTGGGACTTTCAAAATAGATAGGCTATAATCCAGAAAAGAACATATAATTACGAAAATTCACTCGACTTTGGAGAACGAATATGTCCAAAATTATTTCAATCCATTCCTTTCGCGGCGGTACGGGAAAATCAAACACCACAGCAAATATTGCTGCCATGCTGGCAGCGGACGGGGCACGCGTGGGTGTGGTAGATACAGATATTGCCTCCCCCGGGATTCACGTTCTTTTTAATCTTGACGAATCAGAAATGGTCCACTCGCTGAACGATTATCTGTGGGGCAAGTGTGCAATCGAAGATGCCGCCCACGATGTAACCGGCCACCTCGGCGGTGAGATCAGCGGGCAGGTATTCCTGATCCCCTCCAGCATCAAGGCCGGCGAAATCGCCCGTATCCTGCGCGAAGGTTATGATGTGGGTCTGCTCAACGACGGCTTCCGCGATGTAGTGGACAAGCTCAAACTGGATTATCTATTGATCGATACACATCCTGGTTTGAACGAAGAAACCCTTCTCTCCATAGCGATTTCCAATGCATTGGTCATCATTCTGCGCCCGGATTCACAGGATTACCAGGGCACAGCCGTCACGGTGGATGTTGCCAAAAAATTGGATGTACCGAAGATGTTGATGCTGGTCAACAAGGTTCCCAACACGCTCGATCCTGAAGACGTCCGCGCCCGGGTGGAACAGACCTATGATGCCAAAGTCGGCGCAGTGCTTCCCCACTCTGATGAAATGATGTCCCTCGCCAGTTCCGGTATTTTCTCGATCCGTTTCCCCGATCACCCCGTGACCAAAGGCCTGCGCAGTCTTGTAGACCAACTCAAGGACTGAGGCAATCCCTGGCACAAGGAGGAGCCATGAGCGAGTTGCAGTTTCAAACCGCACTCAAGGAACTTGAAGAACGAGAGGAGGACATTCGTCCATCGGATGTCGTCTTGTTTTCCGAGCCGCTGCGTTCAGCCTTGAATGCCATGATCCGTTTTGGCCGCTTCAGCCTGACCGAATTTGCCGAAAAGCTTGAGTTCACGCGCGAGCAAACCAAACAACTAGCAGACATCCTTGTCGAGCGGAACTTGTTCACGGTCTCAAGGTTTTCGAACGCAGAAGAGACATTTTACGAATCGCGCCTCTCCGCCATGACCCGTCCGCTCTCGCGGCCGCCTTCCGATATCTGGAAAAAAATAGACTGAACTTTCCCCGCCCTTCTCAGGGCGGGTTTTCATTTCGGCTATAATGCAAAACATGGCAGACAAACTCCTCACCCGATACGAAGAACTTAAGGCGCAAGTCAACTTTCACAATTATCGTTATCATGTGTTGGATGCGCCCATCATCAGCGATCTGGAATATGACCGCCTGCTCAATGAATTAAAAAAGATCGAAGCGGATCATCCGGATTGGATCACATCAGACAGTCCTACGCAGCGCGCCGGTGCCCGGCCTGCTGACCGTTTCGACAAAGTCCGCCACCCTGCTCCCATTTTGAGCCTGGCGAATGCCTTTGGCGCCGACGATGCCCGCGCCTGGTTCGAACGCGTCAAAAAGCTGGATGACAGAGTCGAAAAAGCAAAATTTGTCGTCGAGCCAAAAATTGACGGATTATCCGTTGTCTTGCATTACCGCGACGGAATGTTCGTGCAAGGTGCCACCCGCGGAGATGGTGAAGTCGGCGAAGATATCACCTCCAATTTGCGGACGATACGGGCAATCCCATTGAAAATTCCAGTTGAAGCCAAAGGCCCAAAGCCGCCTTCCAACTTAGTCGTTCGCGGTGAAGCCTTCATCCCCATAAAAGAATTCGATGAATTAAATAAGAAACTCGAAGAAGCTGGCGAGAAGACGTACCTCAATCCGCGGAACACAGCAGCAGGGTCGTTACGTCAGCTTGACCCGCAACTGACTGCCTCCCGCCCGTTGACTTTGCTTGTCTATCAGATCGTCCACTCAGAAGGCGGGAAAGTCCCCACTTCCCAATGGGAGATTCTGGAATATCTCAAAGGCTTGGGCTTCCCCGTGGCGGACGTTGCCAAACGCTTCAATAACCTTGAATCCGCGATTGCCTACACAGAGACATGGAATGAAGGAAGGGATGCATTAACCTACGAAGCAGACGGCATGGTCATCAAAATAGATGACCTGAACCTCGCCGCAGACCTGGGCTTCGTCGGCAAAGACCCGCGCGGAGCGATTGCCTTCAAATTCCCTGCCCGCGAAGTGACAACTACATTACTCGGCATTGAAGTTGAAGTTGGGCGTACAGGCGTGCTGACTCCCAAAGCTGTGTTGGAAGCAGTGGAAATCAATGGTGTGATCGTCAAAAACGCCACTCTGCATAATTTTGATTTCATCGCGGAAAAAGATATTCGCGTGGGAGACCGCGTGCTGGTCAAACGCGCGGGGGAAGTAATTCCCTACGTCATTGGTCCCGTGGTGGATGCGCGCTCTGGCAAAGAGAAGAGTTACAAGCCGCCCACGAAGTGTCCCGCGTGTGGACAAGCTGTGGAGC
>JAEURE010000306.1 GCA_016789485.1 Anaerolineales bacterium
TTGAATTCCGCGCGCCTGACGCAACCAGCAATCCCTACCTTGCTTTCTCAGCCATCCTCATGGCAGGCCTTGACGGCGTGTTGAATAAGATCGATCCCGGTCAACCTCAGGATCGCGACCTGTATGAATTGCCTGCCGAAGAAAAGAAACTTATCAAGCAGGTTCCAAGTTCTCTTGGTGAAGTGCTCGATGCTCTTGAAGCAGATCATGCCTTCCTGCTTGAGGGCGGAGTCTTCACTCCCGACCTGCTCGAAGAATACATCAAGTACAAGCGTGTCAACGAGGTGGATGCGATTCGTCTGCGCCCAACTCCTCACGAGTACGTCATGTACTTTGACGCCTAATCGACTGTAAGCCGCTTTACGCTTCATCCTACACTGACAGCTGGTTGCAGACCAATGAGCCTGTGCCAGCTGTCAACATTTATTCGACTATGAGCACCCTTCTTATCTCCTCTTTCATTCTCGCTATCTCATTTTGTGCCCCGCCTGGGATTGTTACCGCGGAAACCCTCCGCCGCGGATCAGCCCGTGGATTTCTCCCAGCTTTGTATGTTCAATTTGGGTCATTGGTTGGTGATACGACCTGGGCGGTTATCGCGCTGACAGGTTTGGCATTCCTCATTCAAAATCCCGTCTCTAAAACCATTCTCAGCCTCGTTGGCATTCTTCTAATGCTCAAGCTTGCATGGGACGCCTTCAAAGATGCTCGCCATGGCAGGGGAGTGGATGTCTCTGAGTCCGCTGTGGCGCGCGGAGATTTTGCCAGCGGTGCGTTTCTTTCCCTCGGTAATCCGCTCAATATTGTTTTCTGGACGGGTCTTGGAACGACTGTATTTGCCTCTATTAATGGCGGACCCCAACCAATCCATTTTGTGATCTTCTTCGCTGGATTCCTGGCTGGCGCAATCCTGTGGTGTTTTGTCATGGCAGGGCTCGTCGCTTGGGGCAAACAGTGGATGACAAATGGATTCTTTCGCTGGATCAATTTTACTTGCGGGTTGGCCATGGTGTATTTCGCTGTTCAGCTTGGCTTGCAAACTGCACAGAGTTTGGTTTAAAGATCGGTTTACCCTGTATATCAGTTAAAATCAGTTTGATGGAAACAAAAACGACCTCTCCCGAGATAAACGAAGCGAAACTGCTTGAAGTGCTTGCGAGCCTGAACCAGATCAGTGATGCGATCAATCACATTGGCCCGGGTGATGCGAACAATAGCGGCGTCAGTTTGCAGTTGATTGTGGAGAGCGCCATTCGTGTGGTGCCTGGATCATCGGCTGTGATCTACACCTATGATCAGACCACAGGCAGGTTTGAAGCGGAGTCGCGGGTGTCGGCTCAAGCGGAGGAACATCCCCTGCCTGCAAATCCAGTTTATACAGACGACGCCCCGCGTTCTAATGGGATTGGAATACGGACCATTCAGCGCAGGCGCAGAACATTCTCCTACGAAGAACGAGATATCCTGCCTCACCCTTATTATGCGGCTTCGGGTGTAAATGCGGTGGGTTGTTTTCCGCTGATCGTCGCCGAGCAGACGGTGGGGATTTTATATATTTATCTGTACGAAAAACGTGAATTCACAAAACTTGAACAGTTGATGCTGAACAACTTTGTCAACCAGGCGGCGATGGCGATTTACCACGCGAGGCGTTTGACCGATATGCACCGCGATCTTACCCGCAAGGAAGATGAGCTGAATCGATTGCATCGTGCGGGATTGATCATTTCTTCCCGTTTACGATTGGAAGAAACGCTCGAATCTATTTTGCAACTTGCGCTCGAAGTGACCAATGCCCGTTATGGGATTTTTCGCCTGTTGGATAAGAGCGGGGAATATCTAATAACCAGCGCTGTGGGCGGCAGCCATATGGATAAGCCGCTTATTGAAAAGATGCCGTTGAACGGAAACAGTGTCATGGCACATGTGGCGCGCACGAGACAACCTGTGCTGATTCCCGACCTGCGTGTGGAACCATGGTCGCAGATTTATTATCCGCTTGATTCTGGTCTGAAGATGCTTTCCGAGTTGGCGATTCCGCTTGTCAATTCAAGCGGACGGTTGGAAGGCGTGCTTAATTTGGAGAGTCCAAATGTTGGCGCTTTTTCTGAAGACAACAGCCACATGCTTCAGTCATTGGCGACGTATGCCGTCACGGCTATTCAGGAAGTCCGGTTGCTGGACGCCTTGCAGGAAGCTGCCCATTTGCTGGTGTCACAACCCAGCCTGAAAGTGCTTGACCAGCTTTGTGTGATGGCTGCCGACCTGCTCAACTCGTCATCAAGTGGAATTTGGTTGAACAACGAGCAAGGACAATTGCAGCTTGCCTCGTCCACTGGCGTGATTCAAAATGATGTGCAGATTTCTGAAGCGGATTCCCCCAATATGTTGATGCTGCCTCTCCGTGCAGGTGATGATGCCAAGCCGTTGGGAATGTTTGGGGTGTTCTACTCGGATACGGGTGCGGAAAGAAGCGCGAAGTCAGAATGGGATAATAAAGTGCTGGCGTGTCTTGCCAACTATGCAGTGCTTGCCGTTCAAAACGAGTCGCGTCAGCAGGCTTTGCGTCAATCGCAGGAGCAGCACTGGACGGCGGAGACATTTGCGGCTGTTGGCGATATTTCTGCGAATTTGCTGCACAACATGAATAATAAAGTTGGCAGTATTCCAGTTCGTGTTCAAGGTATTCAGGATAAATACAGCAAGGTGCTTGCGAATGACGCGTATCTCACAAAAAGTTTGAGCGAGATTGAACGCAGCGCTATGGAAGCGATGCAGATCGTGCAGGAAAACCTTTCTCATCTGAGGCCCATCCGCCTGGAAAAAATTCACATTGCCAATTGTGTCAGAGACGCAATAGAAGGTGTGCAAGTGCCGCCGACCTTTCACGTTGAAGTAGATGGATTGGATTCCCTGCCGATGGTTCTTGCTGGCGGACAAAGCCTTGCCTTTGTTTTTAAAAACTTGATTGAGAACGCAAGCGCAGCAATGAACGGAAATGGAAATTTGAAAATTCGCGGACAGGCATTTGCAGAGTGGGTGGAGATTTCGGTCATTGATGACGGTCCCGGTATTTCGCCCGAATTGCACAACCAGATTTTTGAACTCAATTTTTCAGCACGTGCCGGCTCTCAGCCGGGCAAGTTGGGTTTTGGGCTTTGGTGGGTAAAAACTTTGATGACCCGTCTTGGTGGTTCTGTGGTCGTCGAAAGTGACGGGCAGCATGGCGCAACTTTTGTGATACGCCTGCCGCGTGTGGAGAATCCAACATGACGGCACAACCCCTTCGTGCGCTTGTCGTGGATGACGACAATTCCTGGCAGCAGATCTTAAGCGAGATCGTTTCTGATTGTGGCCTGGAAGTGGATGTGGCCGGCAGTGTTGATGAAGCTGCCGCCATTCTCAAATTCCAGCCGCACCGCCTCGCTGTCGTTGACCTTTCGCTTTCACCAAACGATCACAATAATGTTGACGGCTTGCGTGTGCTTGATTCCATTCGCCGCCTCGACCC
>JAEURE010000307.1 GCA_016789485.1 Anaerolineales bacterium
CATGTTTTGGCAGGAGGTGGAGAAGATCATGCCAGAATACAGGGAACGCAGAAAATGGCTGCGAGTGAACGGGGAAATGTTGAGCGTGTAAATTGCTTCTTTGGGCGGACCAGGCGGGGGCGGAGGGTGAAGCGCAGGCAGGTTTTTATCCATTTTTGGGGTAGGGGATTCACTTATTCTGATTTTATTCCTGTCATGTGAAAATTAACCTTATTTGCTGGTTTTTAATAGTTAGGCCTCTTGTAAGGAAAGGAAGTTTTTATGGCTCCCAAAAAAGCTGCTTCAGGGGTACAGATCGACATGGAAGGGCAGGGTTTTGAGCTTCTGTTCAAAAATCACCCCATTCCCATGTGGATTTATGACCTGGAAACGCTCGCATTTCTGGATGTAAATGATGCGGCAGTAAAAAAATACGGATATACACGCCGTGAATTTTTGAAGTTAACCATCAAGGACATTCGTCCTGCAGAAGATATCCCGCAACTGCTTGAAAACCTGGAAGGCAAACGCCCGGCTCTTCAATATTCCGGATGCTGGCGGCACCAGCTAAAGAATGGGGAGATCATTTTTGTAGAGATCACCTCACACTTGTTTAACCTGAAAGGGCGTAAAGCCGTTTTTGTACTTGTGCATGACGTGACGGAACGCAAACAGGCGGAGGAAGCTTTGCATGAAAGCGAATCCCGTTACCGCGACCTTGTGGAGAACAGTCAGGATCTGATTTGCACACACGACCTGGAGGGAAATCTACTTTCGGTGAATGAAGCTGCCGTGAAATTGACCGGATATTCGCGCAAGTTTCTGCTGAAAATGAATTTAAAAAATGCACTGGCCCAAGGAGGGCAACGGGATGTTGAGGCATATCTCAAAAGAATACAGGAAAAAGGCCGGGCACGCGGTGAAATGCAAATACGGACCGCGAAAGGCGAAGTCCGTATTTGGGAGTATGACAATACGCTGCGCAAAGATGACATGGAAAAACCAATTGTCCGCGGGATGGCACGTGACATCACAGAACGCAAACGGGCGGAACAGGCAATGCATGAAAGTGAAATGCTCTTTCGACAGGTTTGGGAATCCACATCAGACGCGATGGTAATTAGCGATGCCCAGGGGATTGTCTTGGCTGCCAACCCAGCATATTACAAATTGTACGGATATTCGCCGCAACAGCTAATTGGGGAAAGTTTCGCTATCATTTTTCCGAAAGATGCGCAGGACGCAGCCATTGAACAATATAAAGAGATCTTCTCCACAGCACAGGAAGGATTGGAATTTGAATCCGCTGCTCAGAGAGCGGATGGCATGATCCGCAATGTGGAATCACGCATCTCGTTCTTAACCTCGGACGGGAAGCGGACAACCATGCTCTCGACTATTCGCGACATTACAGAACGCAAGGAAGCCGAGGAATTGCAGAAGAAGACAGAGATTTATTACCATTCCCTGTTTGAACAAACCCATGATGCCGTCTTTATCATAGATCTTGAGGGGCGTCATCTAAAGACAAACCAGCGTGCCGCCGACCTTCTGGGATATAAGATCGAGGAAATAATAGGTCTGACCATATCCGACACATCTGCGGAGCAGGAACAAAGCAGGGGCGTGATTCAGCGTTTATTAAATGGTGAGCACATCCCTCCATACGAACGTCTCTTTCGCAAAAAAGACGGGAGTTCAATACCTGTAGAGGTTAATGTTGAGCTGATAAGGGACAGCGAGAGAAATCCGCTTTATGTCCAAAGCGTGGCGAGGGATATCACTGAGCGTAAGCAAACGGAAGAAAAATTGATAGGCAGCGAAGAACGATATCGAAGCATCTCGGAAGATATGCCAGCCATGGTCTGCCGCTTCAAACCGGATGGAACCCTGACTTTCATCAACTCCTTTTATTGCGATTATTTCAAAACTCCGCATGACCAACTTCTAGGAAGCAATCTTTTTGCGCTCATGCCGGAGACAGAAGCGGAATTTGTACGCAGCAAATACCTCTCCCTTGACAAGAAAAAACCCTATATCACCTATGAGCACAAGATGTTCGATGCCGCCGGCAATGAAACCTGGCAGAGATGGACGGATCGCGCGCTATTCAACGAACAAGGCGAAGTCATAGAGTATCAATCCATCGGACAGGATGTTACCGAGATAAAAAAAGCGGAACAGCAGCTGGCGGAGAGCGAGGCGCGTCTCAGCGCTTTGATCGCAAACTCAGGCGACCTGATCGTCATCATAGATACAGAAGGCAAGATCACATTTGCCAGCCCGTCCGCTGAACGCATCTTTGGATATACACCTGAAGAAGCCATTGGAAAGAATTTTGTGGAATGGATACATCCAGACGACCTGCCCCAGGCGTTTGAATCTTTTCAAAACCGCAGGCATATTCCCGGAATAGCCCCTGAAAATATTAAAGTGCGCGGGCATCACAAGGACGGCTCCTGGCGGCATGTAGAAGCCCTGGGGACAAACCTGCTGGATGACCCGTCCGTCAAAGGCATTGTTCTCAACATCCGCGACGAAACGGACCAAAGACGCGCTCAAGTGGAAAAAGATGTACTGTATGAGATCATGCAAGGCATGGCATTCTCGCAAAGCCTGAGTGAATTCCTAAACCTGGTCCATTACTCCATAGAGCGGGTTTTCCCCGCCAAAAACATTTTTGTCTCTCTTTATGACCCATCAACAGAGTTATTTGAAGATGCCTACTGTGTGGATGAATATGACGAGCCGCTTCATCCCTCAAAACGAGAGGGTACGCTTACCTCCTATTTGTTCCGCACGGGGATACCTCTGCTCGCAAACGACGAAAAATTCAAGGAAATGATGGATGCCGGGGAAGTAAAACTGGTGGGAACCGAATCGAAATCGTGGATGGGGGTTCCTCTAAAAACAGCAGGAAAGACCATTGGCGTAATGGCGATACAGGATTATGAGAAGCCAGACTTGTACACGGAAAAAGATCTAGCCTTCCTCGCCTCCATCTCAGGGCAGGTTGCCTCTGCTGTCGAACGGAAACAAGCTGAAGAAAAACTGCAGGAAAGCGAAAAACGGTTTTTCAGCGCGTTCGAGAACGCCCCCATTGGAATGGCACTGGTATCTATAGATGGACAGTGGCTCAAGGTGAATCAAGCGATGTGCGAGTTTATCGGGTATTCAGAGAGCGAATTGACCAGCCTGTCGTTCCAGAAAATCACCCACCCCGACGATTTGGAATCCGACCTGGAATATCTCCAAGAGACCCTGGCAGGGACGCGTCAAACGTATCAAATGGAAAAACGCTACCAGCATAAACTCGGTCATTATGTGTGGGCAGCCTTGAATGTCTCCCTCGTAAAAAATGAAAAAGGCACGCCGCTTTACTTTATCTCGCAGATCAAAGACATCACCGAACGCAAACAGGCGGAAGATATTCTCATACAAAGTGAGAAACGTTATCGCAGCTTGTTTGAAGGTTCG
>JAEURE010000308.1 GCA_016789485.1 Anaerolineales bacterium
TCACGTTGGATCATACCCACAGACAAGAAGATAAGGGCAAGTGCAGGCAGGGTGTTGCTGAATGGGATAAATCCAAACGGCGCCATAAGCAGAATCGCGGCGAGGATAAAAGATAAATTGCTTAAAACGGTCATCAAACCTTCAGAGGTCAGCCCACTCAAGCGGTGCGGACGACTGATCTTTTCCAAACGACGGAACCAAATCAGTGCACGCTTGAATCCTTCGCCAAGTTTTTCGGAAGACAGTTTACGATTCGCGATGAAATCTGGCAGCCAGAGTTTACGGGAAAACAGGCGGGTAATTCCAATAAGCAAAATGCCCGTACCGAAAACTGTGCTCACACCAGGGATGGACACCGGCACAAGAAATACGAGGGAAAGAAAAACGGTAAGAAGCAAGAGGCTGTCTGCGCCGACAATATCCATGATCTCAACGAGGGTAACCTCGACAGGGGGCAATTTCCCGATAACAAGTTCGATCTTTTCACCGAGAGCTTCGGTTTGAAGAGAGGTTTCTTCATTTTTTGACAAATCAATGTGTCTCACTTTTTTGTTTCCTTATCTTTACTTTAACGAGTGGAATTTTAAACCGTGCAAGTATACTCCCGTCTATGCCGCCTTACAACACAAGGCTTTCCCGTTTACGGGAAAGCCTTGTGTTATTTTGAGGTAGAACCGTAGTTCAGGTTAAACCAGTCGCCAAGAACAAGAATCAAAACGCTTCCAGTGATACCCAGAGGCACGTCCAAAGCACCAACCTTATACATGGACCATCCAAAAGCCATGCTTCCCCATTGTCCGAGTGCAAAGCCGAGAATGCTCATGCCCAGGTACAAAAGCAGGCGCCAGCCGCTCCCGCCGCGTAAAATGTGGAAGAGAAAACCAATTAACAGGGCAATTGCCAACCCTAATAGAACGACTGGAAGCGTCATTTCTATTTACGGTTTGAGGTGTTTCGCGAAGAAATCCGTAATGGCGTTGTAGCAAGTGACGCGATTCTCATATTTCAACACATCATGACCTTCATCTTCAAAGACCAATAATTCGATCTGCTTGCCTTTTTCCTTCAATTGACGGACGAGATCTTCCGACTCAGCCGCCACCACGCGCGGGTCGTTGCGTCCCTGAATGACGAGCATGGGCGCGGCCATGTTGTGCAGGTGGGTCTTCGGCGAACGCTCGATCAAGTCGGCGCGTTCTGCTGGAATGGCGGGGTCGCCGATAGCGATCTTGAAATAGGGCTTCCATGTTTCAGGAATACGTTCAGAGAAGGTAATCAAGTCGTATGGACCGAACATGTCGCAGGAGGCCTTCCATAGATTGGGATGCTTGCCTGCCTGCATCAAGGTCATGTAGCCGCCATAGGAGCGACCCACGACCGCCGCGCGTTTAACATCCACGCGTTTGTCTTTTGGCAGAACCTTTGTCATCGCGTGGACGTGGTCAAGGCGGTCCTGACCGCCCCAGTCACGGTCTACGTGCTTGACATATTTCAAGCCGTAACCCGTGGAGCCGCGCACGTTGGGCACGAAGACGGCAAATCCGCGCAGGGTGAGGAATTGGATCAACGGCATGGAAAACCAGGCGAAGTCAGGACGTTCCTGTCCTTGCGGCCCGCCGTGGATGTAATACACAATCGGACGCGGACCTTTAAATCCCAAAGATTTTGCGGGCAGGTACATGCGCGCCGAAACGCGAAGTCCGTCGTGAGAGATGAAGGAAGCGTCTTCGCCTTTGGATAAATGAGCATCGGGAATGCCGAGGATCTTTTCGTTCGTGTGCAAAGAAAGATCGTTGCGCTTCGAGCCTTCGATCATATAGATCTGGGTCGGCGATGTGGCGGTAGAGAAAGAGAAAGTAAATACATCCTCCTTGGCGTCATAATCCATATGTTCCAACATGCCGCCATCGAAGGGTTCTTCACCCACGAGAACATACTTGAGATTCATGACAAGTTTTGCTTCGTCAAAAATTCCTTCATATGCCCACGAACAGGCATCAATATTAAAAGTGACAAGATAACGATCATCTTTCAAGTGGACGATGTTTTCCATCTCACCCACACCCGTATGAGCCACGCCCTTCAACTTGATCGGCTGCATCTCACCAGGTTTCTTAAGGTTGATATAACCGAGACCAAAGGTATCTTCAAAAACAGCAGACGTCACAATGACGCCTTTCCCGCTCTTTGAAAACACTGCATTGCCAAGCCCATTCAACGGGACCTGCTCACCTGCCTTGCGTTTTTCCAACGGCTTGCCATACAACAGGGTCTTCTTGCCTTTGACCCACGAGTACAACACCCCGTCCCCCACTCCATAACCTGTGCCAAGCAAAAGTTTGGAATGATCTTTACTGTGAGCGGATACGCCAAAACCCCATTCGCTCTCGGCGATCTTCGTCAGCTTGCCTGTCTTCAAATCGCCACGATACGTTTCATTCATGGGCTTGTCGCGACGTTCGGCTAACAAATACACAACGGCCTTGTCACGGTCACATTCGCCAAGATGCACGCGGTAATCCTTGAAGAAATTATTGAAAGCAGGTTCAGGGAAACCGCCATCCAGTGAGATCGTCATCGGCTGATAATTTTCATCACCGTTGTTATCGATCATCACTAAAATCTTATTCAGCTCTGGAAAAACATAAAAAGAATATCCGCCGATCAAATGCGGGTTTTGTAAAGCGATATTTGGCGGCAACAACGGCTCTGGCACACTGCCACCATAGAACATGGCATACAAACTCAAGTGCCCGGAGAGATTGCTCAAAAAGTAAATGCGCTCATCCGCGAATTGCGGCACAACGAACAAACGGGCAGACATCAGTGATTCAATACGATAGTTCATGAAAATCTCCTTTTGGTTTTTGAAAATTCCTTTATATCGACCGCCACAACTTGACTACGCGCAAGGCGCTTTATCGGATGATTCCCCCGCCCAGCATCACCTCGCCTTGATAGAAGACTGCCGCCTGACCTGCTGTGGCGTCGCGAACAGGCGCATCAAACTTAACTGACGCTTGATTCCCTTCCAGTGGGCTGACCAAGGCCTCGACCTCTTTCGCTGTGTAGCGGATCTTCACTTCTGCGCGGAAGGGTTGACGCGGCGCCTCGCCATTCATCCAGTTGACATCACGTGCGATGATCTCAGTCACGCCAAGTTCGTCCTGCGTGCCAACTACGAGCGCATTGCTTTGTCCGTTCTTTTTGATGACATACAAAGGCACAAGTGATGCGACGCCCAGCCCCTTGCGTTGACCGATGGTGTAATTCGCCAAACCGTTATGTTCGCCGATCACTTTGCCATCCTGTGTGACGATCTCGCCAGGCTTCAACATATCTGCGGCGTTGCGCTGGAGGAAACCGCGATAATCTTCTCCAGCGAGAAAACACAGGTCTTGGGAATCTGCTCTCGAAGCAGTCGGCAGGCCAAAGTCCGCAGCGAGGC
>JAEURE010000309.1 GCA_016789485.1 Anaerolineales bacterium
GTGGGGCTTTTGCTGGCAAAGACAAAAAAATATCGTGGGATGTTCATATTGGGCTATATTGTGGTGACACTTGCCTTGCTGGCAATGTGGCGCTTTACTGCCAGCACGCCGATCTGGGTTTATGTGTTGGTGACGAGCATTGCAGGCATTGGTTTGGGAATGCTTCCGACCATCAACTCTGTGGTGGCGCAGTTTGCTGTTCCAAAAAATCTTTTGGGCGTTGCGGTCGGAGCGATCTTTTTCTTTCAGATGGTTGGCATCGCGGTCTCTCCCGCCATTTTGGGTTTCGCGCAAAACAGCGCCGCAGATTTGGAGGGCGGTCTGAAATCGGTCTTCTTTGTAAGTGCCATTGCCCTGGGACTTGCTTTATTGCTTATCCTCACCATCCCTGAGATATCGCTGGACGCAGAAGCAGGCGAAGAAAGCGTATCGAGCCAGTCTGTTGCCTCCACTGAAATTTCGCTATCGTAAAGAAATGGTTTCATGAAAAACTCCTCAAATCTAAAAGGCATTGGCTTTCTTTTGCTGGCGATGCTGATCGGTTCGACTCAAGCCGTGGCGGTCAAATGGATCGGCGGTAATTATTCCGTGTTGGAAATCGTCACCTTCCGTAGTCTCGTCGCCTTGCCAATCACGGTCATCTTTTTCCGGCTCGAAGGCAGGAAAGGATTACCAACCACAAACCGGCACACACTTCAATATGTGCGCGGGCTTTTCCTTTTTCTCTCCTACACAACTTTCATGATGGGGCTGGCGGCGTTGCCCCTCGCTGATGTCGAATCGATCCGCTTTTCCGGGCCGTTGATGATCACCATTTTGTCCGTTCTCATGCTGGGTGAAAAGGTCGAACTGCAACGCTGGCTGGCTCTGATCGTTGGATTTGCCGGTATCCTGCTGATCGTTAAACCCGGTTCGACTCATTTCAACGAAGGCTCTCTCTTCGTTTTGGCCTCGGTTCTTTTCTACGCCTTTACGGTGATGCTCACCCGAAAAATGAACGCCACCGATAGCAGTGCCACCATGGCGTATTTCAGTTCATGGGTCTATTTGATCGCCGCATTTATTTTTTCGCCATTGGCTGCTGCTGTTGGAGAAATCCCAGATGCACACCCGAGCATTGCCTTCCTTTTTCACGCATGGACATTGCCCACCCTGCTGGACTTGTTCATCATGGCTGGGCTGGGGTTCATTTGGGCTGCCTGGGCATATTTCGCGACTCGTGCTTACAGCGTCGCGCAGGCATCCGCGATCGCTCCATTTGAATATTCATCGCTTCCAGTGAGTATCATGTGGGGTTTTATCATCTGGCATGAAATCCCCAGTGTGATGACCATTGCAGGCGCTGTTTTAACTCTGCTGAGCGGTTTGTACATATTGGTTCTAGAACAAAAGCAAAAGAAAGTAAAACAGATCGTGGCCGACGATGCCGTTTTGGAAAACAACGCATAAAGGAGAAGACCATGGAATACGCTCGTTTGGGAAATACGGGAATGAAGGTCTCACGCCTCTGCCTTGGCTGCATGGGTTTTGGCTCGGCGGAGGGATGGGCACATAATTCGTGGGCACTTGATGAAGCGAGCAGCCGCGAGATTGTGAAAAAGGCGCTCGAACTGGGAATTAACTTTTTCGATACTGCCAATGTTTATGCTTTTGGTGTGAGCGAAGAGATTCTTGGACGTGCTTTGAAGGATTTTGCCAAACGTGATGAGGTTGTCATAGCCACCAAGGTGTTCGGCAAAATGAACGACAAGCCGAATGGTGGGGGATTGTCACGCAAGGCGATTTTGAGCGAGATCGACAACAGTCTAAGACGCCTCGGCACCGATTATGTTGACTTGTACCAGATCCACCGCTGGGATTATGAAACGTCCATCGAAGAAACAATGGAGGCGCTGAACGATGTAGTGCGGGCTGGTAAAGTTCGTTACATTGGTGCATCCGCCATGTTTGCTTGGCAATTCCAAAAGGCATTGCATACGGCCGAAAAACACGGCTGGACTCGTTTCGTCTCGATGCAAAATCACCTCAACCTGATCTACCGCGAAGAGGAACGCGAAATGCTGCCGCTTTGCCACGACCAGAAGATCGGCGTGATTCCCTACAGTCCTCTCGCTTCGGGGAGGTTGACAAGAGATTGGTCTGCGGAAAATACTGCCCGCTCTGAGACCGATGCGATTGCAAAAAGCAAGTATGACTCGACCGCTGAACCCGATCAACGGGTGGTAAAACGCGTTGCTGAAACCGCAGAAAAGCATGGTGTTTCACGCACACATGTCGCATTAGCGTGGCTATTGCAAAAGCAACCAGTGGCGGCTCCGATCATTGGCGCAACCAAGATCAAACATTTGGAAGAGGCGGTTGGCGCTTTTTCAATCAAGTTGACACCAGAGGAAGTTGCATTCCTTGAAGAGCCGTATGCGCCGCATCGCATCGTTGGTCATCAGTAGCAAGGTAAATATTTACTGCGGCCTATGGAATAAGCTTAAGTTGTTTTGCCAATGTAACCGCCTGCATTCGGCTGTTCACATTAAGTTTGGAATAGATATTCCCCAAATGTGTTTTGATGGTGCTTTCCGAGACGGAAAGTTTTTTCGACATCTCACGATTGGAATACCCTTCGCTTAATAATTGCAGGATCTCCCGTTCGCGAATGGAGATCGAAGCTGAAGTGGAGAGCTTTTCCATGTCGGACTTCGAGGGTTGAATCTGTGTGCCATGGGAGGCAAGGGATTTCAATAGTTTTCCAAGGAATTTTTGCGCTTCATTGGACAGGCTTTGTGATTCCGATACCAGCAACAGGATGGGGGCGCAAGCCTCACCCCAATTCAGGAATGGACGGATGAACTGCTCCGGGGCGGAAAGACGGATGGCTCCCGTCATCACTTGCACCGATTGATTAACTTTGTTTTGCCAGAACAGCGCCAAAGAAAGGAGGACGCGGACTTCCTGCAAGGGTTCTATAACGATCAGGGTGGGGAATTTGTCGATCACATTCCACAAGATTTCTTCCGCTTCCTGGAATTGCCCTTTTTTTAATAGTACTTCAGCCTGTACCTGCTGTAATAAATGATGATCTGTCCCGGCCGAGCCTTCTGAAAGGAGTTGTTCTGCCATGTCCGTATTTCCATTCCGCACGTGGACCAGGGCTTCATTGGCAAGCAGGTCATCATTGGTCCACACACCGGCAGGGCGTCGTTCATTCAAAGCTCGCGCTGTTTGAATGGTTGCAAGCGCCTCCTCCATTTGACCCAGGGCCATTTGTATCTTCGCCCGCAGGATCGCATTTTGGATGGGCATGTTGGTACTGGTTGGATTTGGATCCACCTCCAGTGATCGTGCCAGATATTTTTGCGCAAGCTCGATATCATTGCGTTCAAAATGCACATAACCAAGGATGCTGAGGGCAATGCTGGCGGTTTCGGGGAGTTGGCCTCGCTGCGAAAGAGCT
>JAEURE010000030.1 GCA_016789485.1 Anaerolineales bacterium
CAACTTAATGTTTCCCCCAGTCAGTTGGGATCCGCCGTTGAGAATTTTTACGATAATATTTTTCCAAACCTGGCGGGGCTCACTTCCAAAATTTCCGAAGCGAAGCCATTTGTAGATTGGGCAACTTCAAAAGGCTATCGTATTGCCATAGCCACCGATCCGTTATTGCCAACCAAGGCAACATATCATCGTTTGCGTTGGGCTGGGTTTGATCCTCGGCAGTTTGAGCTCGTTTCAACCTATGAATGTTTCCATTTTTCAAAAACACATCCTGCATATTATGCCGAAGTCCTTGGCCGCATGGGCTGGCCTGAGGGCCCTGTGTTGATGGTGGGAAATGACCTGGAGCGAGACATCATCCCGGCGAAAAAGCTTGGGCTGGCTGCATTTCACATTGATGTAGAGTCCGCCTCCAGTTTTGGACCTGAAGCGGGGCCTCGCGGCAATTTGGCGGACCTGCGTCTGTGGCTTGAGTCCACCGATCTCTCATCCCTGATGCCGTCTTTTAAATCAATTGAATCCATTCTTTCGCTGATCACTGCAACCCCTGCTGCATTAAATGGGATGTTGCACGGGCTGGACTCTGCCGCGTGGTCTCATAAGACGGCCCATGACGACTGGTCGCTGACTGAATTGATATGTCATTTGCGGGATACCGAGCGGGAGATCCATCATATGCAAATTGCGCTGTTCAAGGAACAGAGCGAGCCGTTTATCCCGCGGCCCGATACAAGCGTGTGGGCCAGCCAGCGGGATTATCTAAAAGAAGATGGCGCGCTGGCATTAAAGGAATTTAACGAAGCCCGACGCGAGACGGTCAACCTTTTGAGAAGTATTGCAGTGGAAGATTGGGAGCGAAAAGCGCGCCACGCTATTTTCGGGCCGACTAATTTTCTTGAAGTGATCAGTTTTTTTGCGGATCATGACCGAATGCATATTCAGCAAGCCTGGGCGGCTTTGAGAAAAATGTAATAAAACAGCGTGTCTTCACGCGTATCGCAGGGTTATAGGGTAATAAGGACAAGTTTGCCTTGTCCTTATTTGTTATATTGATAACAGCACTCACCTAAGGAGAACACGAATGAGAAAACGTGTAGTTTTAACAGGACTGGGCTGTGTGAGCCCGGTTGGGAATAACGTGAAAGATACATGGGAAGCTTTGCTGGCGGGAAAGTCTGGCGCGGCTCCCATTACTGCTTTTGACGCCAGCGCGCATAAGACTAAATTTGCCGCCGAAGTAAAAGGGTTTGATGCAGCGGCGTTATTTGGCTCGCGTGATGCCCGCAAGATGGATCGCTTTACTCAATTCGCTACAGCAGCGACCCTTGAGGCGCTTGAGCACGCCAACTTTAAAATTGACGAATCGAACCGCGATCGTGTGGGTATTTTGATCGGTACAGGCATTGGCGGAATTATCACTCTTTTGGAGCAATATGACGTTTTACGGGAACGTGGCCCGGAACGAGTCAGTCCGTTCCTTATTCCGATGATGATCTCGGATAGCGCGGCTGGTAATATTGCCATCCGTGTGGGTGCGCGCGGACCTAATATGTCTCTGGCAACTGCCTGCGCTTCCGGCACAAACTCGCTTGGGGAGGCTGCGGAAATGATTCGGCGCGGCTCAGCGGATGTGATGATCGCGGGTGCATCAGAAGCGGCGATCACTGCCGTATCCATGGCGGGTATGAATGTGATGACAGCCCTTTCCACTCGTAACGATGATCCTCAAAAGGCTTCCCGCCCATTCGACAAGGATCGGGATGGCTTCTTGATGGGAGAGGGATCAGGTATTGTCATTCTCGAGTCCCTTGAACATGCTCAGGCGCGTGGAGCCAGGATTTTATGTGAGTTTAGCGGTTACGGCACAACGGACGATGCGCACCATATTTCCGCCCCTGCTGAAAATGGTGCAGGCGCTGCCATCTCCATGAGCTTGGCGCTTGAAAATGCGGGGCTTAAACCTGCCGATGTGAGTTATATTAATGCTCACGGCACATCCACATATTTAAATGATAAAAGCGAAACTGCCGCTATCAAAACTGTGTTTGGAGAACAGGCGTATAAAACCCCCGTTTCTTCCACAAAGTCCATGACCGGTCATTTGTTGGGAGCCTCAGGCGCCTTGGAGGGCATTATCAGCGCCCTGGCGATAGCGAACAACATTTTGCCTCCAACAATAAATTACGAAACCCCGGACCCTGTCTGTGACCTGGATTATGTCCCCAACCAACCGCGCAAGACCACGGTGAATCATGTCATGTCCAATTCCTTCGGTTTTGGCGGACATAATGCCACTCTGATCCTAAGCCGCTATCAATAAAGGAGCAAGAATGCCATTCGCGCATATTACAGGCTGGGGTATTAGCGTGCCTGAACCCGTTCTTACCAATGAAGATGTTTCCAAGATGGTGGATACCAATGATGAATGGATTCGCTCCCATACAGGCATTCACGAGCGTCACATTGCTCGTGAGAATGAATTTACTTCAACACTTGCCGTGGAAGCTGCCATTAAGGCGTTGCAGTCTGCCAACCTTGCTCCGACGGAATTGGATTTGATCATTGTTACCAGTTCCTCTCCCGAGTATATTTTCCCTGCGACAGCCTGCCTTGTGCAGGATCAGATCGGGGCAACGAAGGCAGGCGCATTTGACTTGTCCGCAGCCTGTTCTGGTTTCATTTATGCCACCAATATGGCGGCTCAAGCCATCCGCAGCGGATCGATCAAAAACGCGCTGGTAATTGGTTCTGAAACCCTTTCCCGTTTCACCAACTGGAAGGATCGTAATACCTGCATCCTCTTCGGCGATGGCGCTGGCGCATTTGTATTACAAGCCAGCGACAAACCAGGCGGGCTACTTTCCGCTGTAATGCATTCGGACGGTTCCGGTGCCGATTCGTTGACACTGCTTGGCGGAGGCGCGCGTTATCCCGCCACAGAGACGACCATTCACGAGGGTAAGCATTTCATCCAAATGGACGGGAAAGCCGTATTCCGCTTTGCCACCCGCGTTATGGGGCAGGCGATCAAAGAATCCCTTGATCTGGCCGGGCTTAAGCTGGATGATGTTCAGTGGATCATCCCTCATCAGGCGAACTACCGAATTATTGAGACTGCGGCAAAATTATTAAAAACGCCTCTTGAAAAATTTGTGATTAATATCGAGCGCTACGGCAACACTTCCACAGCCTCCATTCCGATTGCCACTGTGGAAGCAGTGGAGGCCGGGCGGGTGAAACCCGGAGACAAGATTGCTTTTGTGGGTTTTGGGGCTGGGCTTACCTGGGGAGCTATGGTGGTCGAATGGACAGGTTCCATCCCTGCGAAGAAACAGGTGCACCCGGAGCAATATCGTTTATTTGCGCGCCTGCGTTCATTCGTGCGCCGTGCCCTTCGCTTCATCGAAGGTTTCTTCTCACGCAGGGAACTCTAACCAGTTTTTCATTGAGTTGTGGTACGATTCGAATGAAATTAAATTAAGGAGTGTTCTATGTTAGGTCTTCCGCGTGGTTCAGAATGGATTGTCATTCTTGTTATCGTTGTCCTGCTGTTTGGCCCAGGTCGTATTGGGAAAATCGCCGGGGAACTTGGTCGCAGCATTAAGTCTTTTCGTGAAGGGTTGAGTGGTGGGGAAGAGGAAAAGAACGAAAAGCCCGAAGAAGAAGAAAAGAAATAAAATAGTACATAATAAAGAGGCTCCCTGAGTTCAGGGAGCCTCTTTTGTTTCATCTAGTAGTCCAGTTCTTTCACTGCTTTATCCTTTAACATCTTCAGGACGAACTTTTCATGATTTTTTGGCGCGCCTATGGTTTTCCATGAACTGATGATGGATTTTTCAGTTTTAGTCTGGTGATGCTCAAAGACCCGCAGTTCGCATTCGTCGATTGTGCTTTGTACTCTATCCACCGTCTTGAAGTCACTGCTGTTTAAAACGATTCGATAGGAGCGGGCTTCGCGGATCTTGTCAATGCGTCTTTCAATTTGCGGAAATACAAGCAGGACCAAAAGCGTAAGGACGGTAGCGGCTAAAACAAAATATATCTGCCCCGCACCAATTCCCATGCCCAATGCCGCAGAAAGCCAGATGGTTGCGGCGGTGGTTAATCCTGCAATCCGTCCGCCATCCCGTACGATGGCACCAGCACCCAGAAAGCCGATGCCTGTCACGATATTCGCGGCAATGCGCGTTTGCGTAAAACCCGCATCCATGCTTAAGGAAAAAATAGTGAACAGCGTTGACCCCAGCGTGATCAAAATGATCGTACGAAACCCGGCAGCTTTATCTTGATACTCCCGTTCCGCGCCGACAATGCCGCCTACCAGAACGGCGGCCCCGATCTTTATCAGGTTTTCAAGAAATAGTGGCTCCATTTTTTACCTTTCAAGAATTTAATTGTTTGATGAATATTTCAATATCAGTGGCAGGCTGTTTGCACACGAACCCTTCGCAAACGTACGCAGTAGTCGTGTTGCCTATTGTTCCCCTGTTATGCAGCAGAGCAGGAGAGTCCTCCAACACAGGATGAGAAGAAGCGGCAGTTACCATGTTGGGTCTGTATTCCGCTCGAAGAACATTTAGCATTCGCTGGAAGTTTTCGTCCTGCGCTTCGCCCAAAACCGCAACCTGTTTCGTGTTTCCCGCAGCATATGCCGCAGCTGACAGCCAGTTTGCAAAACCGAGCGGATAACGCAAAGCGAAACCTGTAATTAGCATTAAAGATTTTTCTGCAATATCGCGGTACTTTCCTTCGTCTGTGTATGCCGCCAATTTCATCAAGGCCGCGCAAGCCAGAGAATTTCCTGATGGCGTGGCATTATCCTGAACTTCCTTTGGACGGATAAGCAGTACCTCGCCATCGTGAGGAGTATCAAAAAATCCGCCCTCTGGGTCGCTAAAGCGCTCGATCATTTCATCGGCGAGTTCTTTTGCGGATATATACCATTTATTATTGAAGTCTGTCTGATACAGTTCAAGAAGACCCAAAATCAAAGCAGCGTAATCTTCGAGGAAGGCTTTGTTTGTGGTTTTTCCATCCCGCCATGCACGGAAAAGGATGCCATTGGGTCTTAGTTCTGAAAGCAAAAACTCTGCGCTGTTCGTAGCAAGAGTGAGGTAATTGCTGGCATTAGTACTTGAACCTGCCAGAACTCGAGCCGCCTCTGCACATGCTGCGAGCATGAGCCCGTTCCACGAGGTGAGGATTTTGTCGTCTGTGCCTGGGCGGATCCGTATGGAACGGGCAGCCAAAAGCTTGGAATGAGACTCTGCCAGTTTTTCAGGTACAGCTTCCAAATTAAGTTTGAAGCGGGCGGCGAGTGCCGCATCATCCATTTCTCGATGGAGTACCGTTTTACCTTCCCAATTTCCATCGGCGATGATACCGTACGCCGCTTCGAAAAATTCCGCTCCACCCTGTAGCACATCGCGAATTTCCGCCAGTGACCAGGTATAAAACTTTCCCTCTTCGCTTTCCGAGTCTGCATCAAGAGAGGAATAAAAGCCGCCTTGTTCGTGCGTCATTTCGCGTGCAATAAAATCGAGAGTTTCTTCTACGATTCGTTTGAAGGCAGGTTCCCGTGTAACCTGCCAGACATGTAAGTATGTGCGAACAAGCAGCGCGTTATCATATGTCGTTTTTTCGAAATGCGGAACTCTCCACAAATTGTCTGTGCTATACCGCGAGAAACCGCCGCCAACCACATCATACATGCCGCCGCGTGACATGGCTTGCAGACAGTGTTTGATTAGCAGTATGTATTCGTTGTTTTTTGTAGCGACGGAATGATGCAACAGGAATTCAAGCGCCATGGCTTGCGGAAATTTTGGCGCATCGCCCCAGCCACCATATCCCCAGTCGTAGGAGGATTGCATGGCTTTTGCAATTGCGTTCAAGTGATCGATGGTGAGCGATTCTGTGTTTTGAGTTTTGACCTTAGTTTGCAAATGGGTACTGACTTGCAATCCCGTTTTTTCAACTTCGGTGCGATCGTTTTTCCAGGCATTGGAAAGTCCGCTTAGGATATCTTTGAAAGCAGGCATGTTGAAGCGTCGCACTGGCGGGAAGTATGTGCCCGCATAGAATGGTTTCAGGTCAGGCGTGAGGAAGACTGACATGGGCCAGCCCCCTGAACCCGTCATGGCGATGACGGCTTGCATATAAATTCCATCAATGTCGGGACGTTCTTCGCGGTCCACTTTGATGTTGACAAAATGCTCGTTCATGAATTTTGCGGTTTCTTCGTCTTCAAAAGATTCATGCGCCATGACATGACACCAGTGACAAGCCGCGTACCCGATGCTAAGGAAAATGGGCTTGTCTTCGGCTTTGGCTTTATCGAGCGCTTCTTTTTCCCATGGATACCAATCCACTGGGTTGTTGGCATGTTGAAGCAGGTAAGGGGAGGTGGTTGCTGATAGTTTGTTCATAAAGTGGGCAAATTATACTTTATGGGGGATTAACACTTGACTGTCGGTGGTTATAATAATGGACAAAATCATTTAATAATAAGGAGAAAGAGATGAAAAAATATGGTGCTTTGCTCGCAGTTACGGTTTTGATTTTCGCTTCCCTTGCCTGTCAGACAGTATTGGGAGGAGGAAGCGACATTGGGCAAGTTGAGAGCCCGCAGCCATTTGAGTATTCGGGAGACACCCCTGATGCCACAGCGGAAGCTACAGAGGAATCCTCTGACCCTGGTTTTTCTTTTGGCGGCGACTCTGAATTCCCCATGCCTGAGGACGCCTCGAACGTTGTCAGCGTGGCTGGAACCGTCAACTTCCAGACCAAACTTAGTCTGGAAGAGGTAATGGCTTTTTACCGCGATACCTATGGCAAACAAGGTCTCACGGAACGCGAACTCTTAACCACTGTCACAGATGGCGTTTTCAGTTTTGTGTTTGACGGTGACCCAAGTGGACAGGCGATTGTCATCCAGGGCGTCGATCTTGGTGATGGTACTGTAAACGTAAATATTTCTCTGCAAGATGTGTAGTTTGATCTAGTAAAAGAGCCGATGCATTTTCTGCATCGGCTCTTTTTATATTTTCACATCGACCCATTTTCTAAGGGAATTTACAAGGAATATCTTTGTGCATTTCTGCAGCTCATCTTTTTGGATAACTCGCTCTTTGATTTGCTTTGTCTCCAACAAATGAGCACGGAACGTGCCCGCCAACAGTCCGCAAGAAATTGGGGGAGTGAATAATTTGTTGTTCATTTCGACGACAAGATTGCCGATGGTGAATTCCGTGAGTTCTTCTTTTTCATTGAAGAGTAGAACATCGTCGAAGCCGCTTTGCGGGGCGGGGTAGATGTCTCGGCGTGTGGTCTTGTGAAAGAAAAATACGTTGCGTGAATTAATAAGCTGTTCTGCGAGATGGATTTTGAATATTTTTTTTTCTGGACGATAGTCTTTTGACTCTGCTGAAAGTTCACCAAATTGATCCAGTAAAACTTTCACACGTTTCGGCGAATTGTATCTGCTGGCAAGGTTGTTGACAAAATCTTTGAATTTCTTATTTGAAAATGGAAAATCAAAATAATCCGCAGAATCTTCCAGGCGTTTGATATGCTTTTCTAATAGGAAAAATCCTTCATCGGGAGTCCACAATATAGTTTCAAAAAGCGAAAACTCCCGAGGGCGTTCCATCAACACTCGGGCTTTGAGCAATGCTTCGCTGTATTCATCCGCGCTGGCCGAGTCCCAGACAATGCCGCCACCAACACCATACTCAGCTTGTCCTTTTTCCTTATCAATCAACGCCGTGCGTATAGCCACATTAAATTGTGCTTTACGGTCTGGAAAAATATAGCCGATACTGCCTGTGTAAACTTTTCGAGGCGTGGTTTCTAATTCCGAAATGATCTTCATTGTGCTAACCTTTGGTGCGCCTGTGATGGACGCACAGGGGAAAAGGGCAGAGAAAATTTCAGTTAACGAGGCTTTTGTTTTTGCTTGCACACTGGATGTCATTTGGAAAAGGGTTGGGTATTTTTCGATCTTGAACAACTCAGGGACGTTTACGCTGCCAATCTCAGCAACCCGCCCCAGATCGTTGCGGATCATATCCACGATCATCACATTTTCGGCGCGGTTTTTTACCGAGTCATGCAGCCATTTCATTTGTTCTTTATCTTCCTGCGTTGTCCGCCCGCGTTTGACAGTCCCTTTCATGGGATTGCTGAAAATTCTATCCCCATTTAGCTTGAAGAATAATTCTGGTGATGCGGAACAAGTAATATGGTTGTCTATGTTGAGATAAGCCGCATATTTATTCTGAGACTTTGCAAGATGTAAAAATAACTGCCAAGCCTCCTCGTCTATTGCAAAATCCGTCTTCAACCGCATCGTGTAGTTGACTTGATATGTTCGTCCGCTTGCAATTGCATCTTTTATTTTTTCAATGGCGGCGTTGTAATTCCCGTGCTCCACACTGGCTTGCCAATTGAAATCGGGCAGATCTCGGAGGTTTCTGAAGATTTCCGAGGCACTTAAAGCTTGCGGCTTAGGATATAACCCAAACCAGATTAATGGAAAACCATCGGAATTTAAAACGCGAAGCGCACTGTCAAAGGCAGGTGCCGCCTCGTAGCTGACGAAACCTGCCGCATGCCAGCTATTTGCATTGACAAGATTTTCAACTTCCTGTAAAGTCTCGCGCACGCTGGAGATGCTGTCCGCTTGCAGGATTTTGTGCGGGCTTGAGAAATACAGCCACTCGTGATTATTTTTCAATAAGACTTCATTTGTTCGGATCAAAGGTGCCTCAAGATGAAAAAATTCTTTACAATTGTACCGCGCTGGCTTCCTTCTCTTTTGCTCATGTTGAGTATCTTTGCGTTTTCGTCGCGTACAAGTTCCGAATTACCGAATTTCCATGGCTGGGATTACTTTATTAAGAAGAGCGCGCATGCTTTTGGATATGGACTGCTGGCACTTTCATATCTTCACATGTTCAAATGGGACAAAAGATATTACTGGCTCGCCTGGCTGCTGGCTGTGCTGTATTCCGCTACCGATGAATTCCATCAGTCTTTTGTGCCTGGGCGACATGCGGCTGCCACGGATGTTCTCGTATTTGATAATCTCGGCGCGATCATCGCATTGACATCGCATTATTTATATCGGAGTAGAAATGAAAGAGAGGATTAACAAGCGCAATTTTGTGGATCGCATCCATAAGGATGGCATCCACCCTTTCCTGGCGGCGATGATTACAATGCGCTCTTTGAACCTGTGGATTATGTTCTGTATTTTGCGGGAGAGGCAACATCACGTGAGTACTCTGCCGCTCAGCATGGAGCGTATTTGACAGGTGCTGCAGCGGCGAAAAATATGTGAAATTTTGTGAATGCAGAATTGTGCTAAGAGTTCCAATAAATCCAACGATCTTGTCGATGTCGGGTGCGTTTATTTTGTTGGCGTAATAAGTTCCAATATTTTTTTTGATACAATAATCGAAGATGATTTTGTAAGATGTCCATAGTCCCACGCGAATGGTTCGTAGACATCTACTTGTTTTATTGATGATAAGCATTTATTGTCCAGACAAAATATGTTTATAAGCGAGATAAAACTAATATCGTTTTTCTCGGCAACGTCGTTTAAGATATTGTCGGCGCTCTTAATTTTGAAGTAAGGGCGAGAATAAATAAAAGCTTCCTCATTTAATTCTATGTGCGATTGAAGTAGTAATATCGGTAAACTCGGTTTCCATTGCGGGACGCCGCCCACAATGATTACTTCAGTTTTTGGTGACCTTGATTTAACAAGAGCGACTGTATGTGATAAGGCTTGATACAGACCTGGCTTAATTGTGTCTAATGGATGAATCCAGTTGGAATGCAGGATAATTGTCTTTGGTTTTAATTCGTCTATTTTGTCTAATATGTAATTATTAATATCCTGGCAGTTGGGGCGGATATCGGGTCTATAGCCAATGAGCGGTAGACATCCGGAGGCGGTCATTTGTATCACGATCGGATAGTTTTCTCTAAACCCATATGATAGTGCCGCCGCATGAGAGTCGCCCCATATAAAAATAGAGTCGCCCTCGATGTTGGGTTGGAAGCAGTTTTTTGTAAAGTCTTCAGGTTTCTGCTCAGACTCAAGGAAGCATGTTCCTTCCCGATAAATTTCTTTTATTTTGTAATTATCGAAAGCCATTAACGCTTTTTGATTTTCGGTTAATCGATCTTTAAATCCGTCATATTGGTTCCCAATAAACCCAAATGCAATAAATCCAATTGAGCCAATTAAGGCAAATGTAAAAGTGGCCTTCCTGTCAAAGATTGTACGATCTCTAAATGGCTTTTCTACAAACCGCCAGCTTAGATAAGCGAGAAGCAGCGAGAGAAATATGAGAGCCGTGAATGTAAGCTCGTTTGGTTCGATAAGGCCCTGGTATCGTGTAAATGCAAATAAAGGTTGATGCCAGAGATAAGCGCTGTAACTGATCAGTCCAATAGCTACAAATGGTTTTGCTCCCAGTAGACGACCGATTATTGTTTGCGATGATGAAAAGAAGATGATCAGTCCGGTTCCTATGGTTGGTGCCAATGCGTACAGACTTGGAAAAGGAATGTTCTCATCAAAAGCAAGAATGGCGTAACCAATTAACAATAAGCCGAGTAGAGCTAGTACTTCATTCAATAGCTTGTGTGAATGAATTTTTTGAAGGTCATGTTTTTTGTATAGAAAATAAAATGCGATACCTGCGCCAATGGCAAGTTCCCAGGCTCTTGTTGGCAGGAGATAAAATGTTGCAATAGAATCTTTATAGGCACCCCACTGTGCGGCGGCAAGACTAATTATTGCAATTAGTATGAGCGAACCTAAAATCTGGCGCTTGCCATAGCGCCACATCAATATCAGAAATAACGGAAATATAATGTAATACTGTTCTTCAACAGCTAGACTCCACGTATGTAACAGCGGCTTCAATTCGCTGGCTGTATCCCAGTATCCGGATGTGCGCCAGAATAGGATGTTTGAAGAAAAAGATGAAACGGCCATCAGGCTTTGAGAAAAATCCTTCATGTCAGAAGGGAGCAGCCAAAACCAGGCAAATAGTAGAGATGCAAGCATCATAAGAAATAGCGGGGGCAGAATTCTCCTGGCTCTTCTCTCATAAAAATTCACTAGAGAAAAAGCCCCCCGATCCATTTCCGAGAGAATTATTGTTGTAATCAGATAGCCGCTAATTACAAGGAATATATCAACGCCTATAAATCCACCTCTGAAATATTTAAAACCTGCATGAAACATCATTACTATGACTACGGCTACAGCTCTTAACCCATCAATTTCAGCTCTGTATTTCATTTGCTTCCCTGGTTTGTTCCTAAAAATACAATATCGAAAGTTCTATAGATCCACCCTTACTCGAACTCAATGTCGATCTCTTCGTCATCTTTCCAATCGCCCATTTTTTCAAATTCAATTTCTCCGAACAACTCATTTTGAACCGCGGAGATATGATAGCGTTTGATCAATTCCAGCATGGCAAGGAAGGTCACCACGATTTCAACGCGGGTGGCTTTATCTGTGATCAAACCGCTAAATGTCATGCGTTGGATGTGCCTCATTGTCTTCGTGATGTATTCAATTTTCTCACGGATGGTCACACGCGGGGCAGTGATGATGACGCCAAGCGGCTTCTTCTCTTTGCCTCTGGAAAATCCCGATTCGGCGGCGGCAAGCAAACCTTCCAGCGTAAGATTAGAAAGATCGAGTTTCGCTTCCACTTTTGGCGGAGGAGCGACGCGCAGGTACGTCCTCAGGTTTTTTTCCTGCCGCTCTACCATCCACCCTGCGATTTCCTTGTAACGTTTATAAAGTTTTAGCTGGTCGATCAATTCCGTGCCCGGGTCTTCTTCGCCTGGCTCGCGTTCTGGCGGGCGTGGCAGCAGTGCCTCAGACTTGATCTGAATCAATTTTGCTGCAATAACGAGAAAGGATGAAATTTCATCAGGCATGAGTTGTTCCAACCCATGCAAATAAGACAGATATTGATCTGTCACAGTCGCGAGCGAGATGGCGGTAATATCCAGTTCGGCGCGCTCGATCAGGCTGAGCAAAAGATCAAGCGGTCCCTCGTACACCGAGGTCTGTACTTTATAACCGCCAATTTGACGTCCCAAAATGTTATCCATGGCGCGCGAATTATACCAGTGTATAATCTCCGCCATGTCAAAATTAACTCACATTGATGAACACGGCCAAGCCAAAATGGTGGATGTGGGTCACAAGCCTGATACTGAACGAACTGCCATCGCTCGCGGCGAAGTCCACATGAAACGAGAGACGTTTGATTTGATCCGCGCAGGGCAGATCAAAAAAGGCGATGTATTGACCGTGGCGCAGATTGCGGGAATCACCGCCTCAAAACGGACCTCGGACCTGATCCCGTTATGTCATCCTCTCCCCATCTCGAAAATTGACGTGGACATTGCTCTCGATGAATCTCTCCCAGGCATTGTCATCACTGCCACCGTCAAGGTGACTGGCAAAACTGGTGTCGAAATGGAGGCGTTGACTGCTGTTTCTGTTGCTGCACTTACCGTTTATGACATGGCAAAAGCTGCTGAAAAGACAATGAGGATTCAGAATATTCGTCTCATTGAAAAGCATGGCGGTCAATCTGGCGATGTGGTGAATGAGTAATATAAGTGACTGTCACTTGATTGCGAGATGATCTAATGGAATACAGTTCAATCAACTTTCAGGAAAAGCTCTCAAAATTCTCTGAACACTGGTCACCGAAGATCATCGCCCAGTTGAATGACTATCACCTCAAATTGGCAAAGGTGCAGGGAGAATTCGTCTGGCATGATCACCCCGAAACGGATGAGGTCTTTATTGTCGTCAAAGGCAGCCTGGATATTCTTTTCCGAGATGGAAAAGTTTCATTGTATGAAGGCGAGATGTTCGTTGTCCCAAAAGGTGTGGAACACAAACCCGTTGCCGAAAATGAATGCCATATCCTGTTGATCGAACCTGCAGGAACTGTCAACACGGGCGATGTGAAAGACAACCTTACAGCCCCAAATGATGTCTGGATATAGAGAAATGAATCATATAAAACTTTTATTTTTTGCAACCATACGTGATCGCGCAGGCACAAAGTCTCTGGAAATGGACATCCCTGCGAATATGACCATTCAAGATTTGAAAGATAGGCTTTCGACCGATTACCCGAATCTGAAAGATTCAATGAAATCTGTTCTCATCACCATTAACCGTGAATACGCTTTTGACGAAGCCGTTGTCCCAGCCAATGCTGAAATTGGCATGTTCCCGCCAGTCTCTGGAGGATAACCCTCAACATGGAATCTTCAAACCTGCCAACCATTTATTCCATCACAGAATCTGAAATTGACTTGAACGAGTTGTTGGCAAAGATCACGCTTGTGTCAACGGGTGCGGCGGCAATTTTTACCGGTATGGTGCGCGGCGTCACTAGCCGCGGAGACGCCCACGAAACAGAATTTCTCGAATACGAATCCTACATTCCCATGGCAGAAGCCAAAATGAAACAGGTTGCTGATGAGATCCGTGAAAAATGGCCTGTCATTGAAGGCATTGCCATTGTCCAGCGGATCGGGAAGTTGTACCCGAAGACGCCGACGGTTCTCATTGCCTGTACCGCTGCGCATCGTGATACAGGTGTCTTTGAGGCCGCTCGTTACGGCATCGACCGTCTCAAGGAGATCGTACCTGTCTGGAAAAAGGAAGTAGGTCCCAATGGCGAAGAATGGGTGGAAGGCGATTACATTCCCAAGCCCGGTGAATAGTAATGTTGCTTAATACCAAACGATTGGTTCTTCGAAATTTTAACGATTCTGACCTGGAAACCTTTCTTGCCTATCGCAATGACCCTGAAGTTGCAAGATATCAGGGTTGGTCACTGCCTTATTCACGTGAAAAAGGCAAACAATTCATTCTGGAGATGAGGGATGTCCATGCGCCAAAGCAGGGGCAATGGTTGCAATTGGCGGTTGAATTGAAGGAAGCAGGTAATTTGCTCGGAGATGTAGCGTTTTGCATCAAGGATGATGATGTCCGTCAGGCAGTGATTGGGTTCACGGTCGCTTCAAACTACTGGAGGCAGGGGTTTGCCACCGAAGCATTGACTGCGCTGTTGGATTATCTATTCATGGATATTGACCTGCACCGCATCACTGCGGATTGTGATGCTGAAAATATAGGATCGTGGAAGACGCTGGAGAGACTCGGTTTTCGGCGTGAAGCGCACTTTGTGGAAAGCCTGCTTATTGGAAAGGAATACACCAGCGAATATTATTATGGGTTGTTGCAGCGGGAATGGCGTGCGCGCGCTGCTTTCAGGGACTGTTAGGTTTCGTGCTGTGTTGAGATCGGTGGAAAGGAATTGGTTGAGGTTGCATACGGCTGGCGGGATTTAAGTTTGTTCCAGCGTGGCCAGTATCGATTTTGATAATGCAGTTTTCGGCGGGTATGAAGCGGATTTTTCATCGGGCGTGACGATTTTTATCCTATGGGGTTTTATATTGAGCATCTATTCATTTTATTAAATTATCGCTGGAGGAGAAATGCAGGATCGTATTGTTATCACGGGGATGGGAACAGTCAACCCGCTTGGCTTGAATGTAATTGGAACATGGAATAACTTAATCGAAGGTGTTTCTGGTGTTGGCCCGATTACCTTGTTCGATTCTCGTGTGGCAAAGTTGCAGGTGCATATTGCTGCCGAGGTGAAGGGATTTAAGCCCGAAGAATATATGGATGCGAAGGAAGCCCGCCGCCGTGACCGCTTTGAGCAATTTGCGGTGGCAGCTGCGCGGGAGGCTTTGCTTCAATCTGGTTTGGAAATTACTGAAAAAAACGCTGGCAGGATCGGTGTCATTATTTCGTCGGCGATAGGCGGCTTGCATTCGTTGCAGGAAGCGATTTTAACGAATTATACCGAAGGCCCGAAACGTGTCAGTCCGTTCTTAATTCCAATGTTGATGGCGAACGGCGGAGCAGGGATGGCAGCAATTGAGTTTGGTATCAAAGGTCCATGCTTTTCTGTTGCATCTGCTTGTGCCTCTGGTTCAGACGGAATTGGTACTGCGTTGATGATGCTGCGTACAGGCATGATCGATGCGGCTCTGGCTGGTGCAGCCGAAACAACGATCACATCCACAGGCGTGGCGGCGTTCGACCGCGTGGGCGCAATGTCTCGCAGGAATGATACCTACTCGATGACACCACAACCGTTCGATAAGAATCGTGATGGGCTGGTGATGGGTGAGGGCGGTGCTGTGCTGGTGCTCGAACGCGAATCAGATGCGAAGGCGCGCGGCGCAAATATCCTTGCTGAATTGGCAGGCTATGGCGCCACAGCAGATGCGTATCATGTCACTGCACCGCACGAACATGGGGCTGGCGGTGCAGCGGCCATGCTCATGGCATTATCTTCTGCGAAGGCAAATATTGAAGATGTGGGTTATATCACTGCGCACGGCACTGGGACTTTGCTGAACGACCAGGCTGAAACGCGTGCCATCAAAGCGGCTTTTGGTGAACGGGCGTATAAACTTCCGATCTCATCCACAAAATCGATGACGGGGCATATGATGGGTGCTACGGGCGCGTTGGAAGCCATTTTCTGCGTGCAAGCGTTGCGGGAAGGTATTTTGCCGCCTACCATCCACTACGAAACTCCCGACCCAGAGTGCGATCTGGACTACATCCCGAACAAAGCGCGCGAGGCAAATGTCTCGCTGGTGATCAGCAATGCCTTCGGTTTTGGCGGCCATAATGCCGTTTTGGCGATCAGAAAATATAGCTAAAGTTTTCCTTGTGATATGAGAAAATGCGTGCTATAATCCGCAGTCGCGAATTTTGGAACCCATATCATAAGTAAGGAAGAACGGACATGGCAGATCTTATCAAGGCCGTTGAGGCCAAAGTCAACGAAAAAATCC
>JAEURE010000310.1 GCA_016789485.1 Anaerolineales bacterium
ACACCCAGTCGGGGACTCCCATATCGGGCATGGGGATGCCCATGCTTGCGGTGAGTTCATCCATAAAGAAGGCGTAGGTGGCAAAGGCACAGAACGCATACACAACGAGCAAAATCAAATATACAGTGAGTTGTCTGCGATTCATCACAGGCTCCTTTCTTCAGTATCCAGATTATTTTTGTACGAACTTATATATGCTGAATCCTATCAGGGTAACGGCGGAAACAGCCACCGAAACAAGCGGATTCCACATGGCGCTGAACAGGACGATCAATGCGGCGATAATCGTGAATGTACCTTCTGTCTTTGTGTTCATGTCACGCTCCTTCGTAGGGTTTTAAAGCATTGCGCTTCAGGAAGATGATCAATGCGACCACGGTGATCGCCCATGAACCAATAAGTCCCACCGCCGAAGGTCCCAGCAAGGTATTTGGAGTGCCCTGTGTAAAGAATACATAGATACCTGCAATGCCATTGAATGCGCCATGACCGATGACCGCGGGCCACACACTTCCTCCGCGCAATGTCGCCCAGCCAAGGAACGTGCCAAGGATGAACATGATCCAGATCGTTGCAAGGATGCCTGTCCACGGTGCACCAGGGTAATTCGTGCCGTAGTTGTGCCCCATGGCGATGATCGGCGCATGCCACAGACCCCAGACGACACCCATCACCAACATTGCCTTTCTTCCACCTAGCGGCATTAACTTGGGTTGCAAATAAGCGCGCCAGCCGAACTCCTCTCCAAGGATGGGGATGGCGTTCAAGATGGGTGCTACGAGCAGAGCTGTCAGAGTTTGCGAGAGGACGATTATCCACGGATCAATTGCGGGTAAAGTCTGACCCGTCGTTGCAGCGGACTGTTCCATCAACTTTGTTACCGCTGAAAAGGTGGGGTCATAATACTGCGGGAACAATAAGAAGAAGAGTCCCATGCCCAGAAAGGTAAAGATGACAGGGGAGACCCAGCAGATCAGCCAATAAACCCAGCCTTTCTTGAAGTTGGGACGCAGGTAAAGTCCCTGCCAGCCTTCGCGTGTAATGAGGCGTGTGAGGATATGGGCAAGCGCAGGCGCGCCCATGTATCCAGCCCCTAACATAATAAGCGTATAGGGGGTTGGTGTAAGTCCGCCTGTCAGATAAAGTATCAACGCCACGAGCCAGGCAACCCCAAATGCAATTGCAATAAAGATGCCGACACGTTTCCAGTCTACAAAATTATTTTCCATTTTTTATACTCCTTTTTATGCTTGGCGAGTTTTCTGCTCACAAGCTGATACAGGTTGACAAATTCCTGCACTAATCAAGCGGACTTGCGATTTGTTATTTCGACCGCAAATGACATGGCTTTACTCTTTGCGAATTGATCGCCTTTTTAGTGTACATTTACCTGAAGACCTATGTACCTGCCAAACGTCAAGGATTTACCCTGTCCGAGTGGATGGGTGCACTTTACTTCAAAGTATTTGAAGTTATAGGTTGGATTGAAAAATTGCCCCCAATAATGGGGGCAATTCGTATCCTTAACTTATTTATTCTTTAATTCGCAGGGGCGAGCCGCAAGATTTGGAATTCTTGTTTTGTCGTTCAATCAACAAGATGGCGTTTTCTGAATACTTCCAAATGTTCCTGTGTTTAACGAACCAGCGGAGACTTATCCGTGCCGGCAGTATGCTCCTCGAGTAACTCTTTGAGCATTTTTAGGTTTTCCTTTAGCTGTTTTTTCATTTTCTTTTCCAGAATGCGCTCATCCATCTGCGAGGATTCGCCTACATTTGCCTGGGTCGATATATTGACTTGTGTGCTGCCATCCGCGATCTCGAAGGTATAGGAGGTTCGTGAATGCAGGGGGCCGGAGAGCGATTTGAATCCGTATCTTCTGTTCGGCTCATATTCTGTGACTTCGAAGGTGCCTTGAACCCGGGCTCCCATTAAATGTCCGATGCTTCGGAAAAGGGTTCCGATGTCATTTGTATCCTCGGAAAGCCTGGAGGAAGCCAGAATGCCATACTGCCATTGGAAGTCATTTTCAGGCGTGCTCATAAAATCAAAGACCTGCCTGACAGGCCTGTAAATGACCGTGTTCGTATTTAAATTGATCATCTCTGCTGGTTCAAACCTGAAGGCTCAACTCCAAGTTGACCAAGGATCGCGGTCAGGTCGGCGCCATAGGTCGGCTCCACCGCCCATAAAGTGATCTTGTCCTTCTTGATGGTTATCCTTGTTTTCGCCATTTTGGCAGAAACAGGCTTGTTTGTGGCAGGCGTCATGCCCATCTTCATGTTCACCAGGTTGAGCGCCCCTGTATGGGTTCCGCTTAGTTGCGTAGTCAATCTTACAACATCACCCTCCGTGCCGATCATTTTGAAGTGATAGTCCAGGTCCGGGAATGCTGTCTTTAGGTTGATGCTCATTTCAAGCCAGGCTTCCTTGTCGATCGGTTCAGAGACCGGACCGCTGAACTGAAAGTCATCCGCCAGCATGGATTTTGCGAGTTCGAATTCACCCTTCTGGACAGAATCCATGAGGGCTTGTACAGTTTCTCTTTTATTCATAATGTTTTCCTTTTTTTATCGTGCCGATCCAAATAAATGGGCTTGGATTTAATGGGTATTCCCTATGGAATATCCTCCATTTCCCCCGGATGATGAGCATATTGTTCACCGAATGCCTTGATCAGTGTAACACACCAGCTGTTCAAGAATATGAGAATTAAACCGGAGCGGCAGAAACTAAATACAATTCGCCTGTTTATTGCAGTAGAATGAATATATAGACACACGGGGGTTCATCGAGATACGTGAAAGGAAATTCGTATTATGCAGCAGAATCGAAAAACTTCTGAAGAGGAATATCGGAACATTTTTGAAGCCGCAAGCGACGGGTTGATCATCCATGATATAAAGATGGGACAGGTGGTGGAAGCCAATGCCACCGCCTGTAAAATGCACGGATACACCCGCCAGGAATTCATTGGGTTGAGTTCATCCGCGTATATGTCTGCGGATAGCTACAACCTGTTTTTGGAGCATATCCGATTCGCGCAGGATGGGGAGGAATTCGAATCGCTGGTTATCCACACACGCAAGGATGGCACTCCATTCCATACGGAGGTGCGCAGGTCTGTCATCGACTTTCGAGGCCGGCAATGCCTGTTAAGTGTGATTCGGGATGTGAGCCAGCGTATTCAAACGGAGAAAGTCCTCAGCGATGAGATCGAAGCCAGAATGCGCGAACAGATGATTTTGCTTGCCATTTCTCATACCCTGGCGTCCACATTGGAACTTCAGCCAGAATTGATCCTCGATCAATTGCGCGAGATCATTGAATACGACCATGCCGGGTTATTCTCGCTTGATAGAACGACCTTCAGCACTCTGGCAATGCGCGGAATGCTGCCACTCGAACAATCTGCACCGATCCATATTCATCTGACTGAC
>JAEURE010000311.1 GCA_016789485.1 Anaerolineales bacterium
CACCCGCATGGAATTGGGATTGCCCAGCACAGCAGGCACCACAAAGAGCGGCGTGTCATAGGCCTGCAACACGGCAATATCACGCTCAGGCATGGAATTCACGATCTCCGCTTCGGATACGGTTCCATCCGCAAATGTGACTTTGATCGTCGTCGCGCCATTCACGACATGCAAGCTGGTGAGGATGTTGCCGAAACTGTCAACGACAACGCCGCTCCCCAAGCCGAAATCTGATGCAGCGTCCTGATGCTTTTCTTCCACCTGAATCAAAACCAGCGAAGGCTCAATGACCTGATACACCAGCGCGGAATTCGCGGGTGCGGGCGTGGCAGACGCCATCGCGATCGCAACAGACATGTTGACATCTTCCACAGTCAGTTGATTTGGTTTAACGATGAGGAGGTTGTAGAAAAAAAGGACAAGCAGCGCACCAAATACCCCCGAGGCAAAAGGCAATCCGCGCCGCAGACGCGTGAGCAGTCCTTTCATACGCCCCCTGAATACTTCCATTTTCGATCCAGACGATTCGTTCATGCACCGTTCCTTTTGAAAGAGAGCGTACACGACAACTTCGAGCACTGGAGGCTTCAATGTTTTGCCGCCAAATAGTCTTAACAATATAAGGCTGTTATTTAAGATAAAGATGAGAATGCATATCTAGTTCTTACAAATTAACAAAAAGCACATAATTCGTAACCTAATTTAGGCATTTGTTTAAATATAAACCCTAAAGGCCTTCTCTTTTAACTGGCTTCGAACGAATGCCAGAAAGACCTATAGGGTTTCACGAGAAAACAAACAGGCAGGTTTTCACCTGCCTGTTTTATCATATGACTTGTGAATTAAATCTTTTTCTTCGCCTGCTCCACAACGGCAAGCACCTCTGGCAGGTCAATGCCCAGTTCGTGCAATTTTTCAGGAGTCGGAATGCTGTTCGCATCCCAGCCGCGGCGCTGATAGACCGCATCCATCAACTGCTCGTACTGATCCTCACGATACTTGCGCAGGTGTTTCATCTTTTCTTCGGTGGATAACCCTGCGGGGTCAATGCCAACAAGGCGTGTGAGTTGTTCATCGTAGCGATCCTGACGTGATTCATATTCCAACGCAGTGACAGGTCCCATCGCGCGGTATGGGGGATAATCGTGCTTGCGTCCGACACGCCCCATGCGCAGGGCGAACACTTTTTGGAAGTTATACACACGCTCAGATTGATGCAGTAAGGTATCCGTGGTGGTGGGGATGCCTGTCACGCCTTCATGGATCCACGTGTAGTTTTCAACATGCTCGGCAACCTTGGCAGGTTCCTTGGTCTCCTTGTTGTTCGCGGGAGAAATATCGTTCCACGGGAGCTTGCACAGTCCGTGCAGGCTGAACCAAGTGCGCCACATTGGGAAGTAATGCAAGGCTTCCGCTTTGTCTTTGAAGGTCGGCAATAAATTCTGCACCTGATCCATAAAGATCAGCCAGGCTTCATCATGCTGCGGACCTTTGGTCGCCATGCCGTACCCACCCTGCTGCGCAATGGATTCTTTGGTCAGGTATTCCGAAATTTCCATGCCCTTGATCTCCATGCCGATATCGTGCATGAAGACAGGGTCACCGCCGAATTCGCGCGCAAAGTATTCTTTCATGTAGCGCACGCCCTGCCCGACGATCACGCCAAAGCCTTCGCCGCGCGCCATCTGATGCAGCAATTCCAACGCCGCCGCACCGTTGCCGAATTTCAATTCCAAGCCGCCCGTGTGTTCTTTAGTGAGGATGCCTTCTTCGTAACATTCCATTGCAAACGCAACGCAGTTGGCAAATGAGATGCTGTCCACGCCGTAGGTATCCACGTAGAAGTTGAGTTCCAACACTTTCTGCGGGTCAAAGTTACCGATGTTCGAGCCAAGTCCCGCGGCATTCTCGTATTCAGGTCCATCCACCAGAACGCATTGACCAGCATACGGCCCCGTTTGAATCGGGAAGTGATCCACGCCGTGCGAGCAGCTCATGGTGCAACCCAGCCAACAGCCGTCAGGCAAGCCCTGAGTGAAGGCTTGCTTCCAAACTTTCGAATCGATCAAATGCGTATCGGGATGCGAACCGTAGCGGAAGTTATGCGTGGGCAGCAGGTCAAAATGATCCATCACTTCAACGATGTTGGCCGTACCCACCTTGCGCATCTGGTTCTGCTTATCATCGAGATCGGTAATCTCCTTGTTGATGCGCTGCCCCGCCTTGCGGATGAGCGGCATATCTGCCACGCCATTTTTATCGCCGCCCATGTCAGTGTAGCGCACCACAATGGCCTTGATCTTCTTGTCGCGGAACACACGTCCAGGACCGCCGCGTCCCGCCTGCTTGAGGCGGATTTCCTTGCGGCGCACATCGTACCAGGTGGAGTTGATCATCGCGATGCGGACATGCTCCGCCGCCTGACCAGCAGACAGCACCGAAATGCCGCGCTTGCCTTTTTCATCGCCTCCGTACCGCGCTGTGAGCTGGTTCGCAATCTCATGCGCATCCACCACTTCCAGCGGATTCGTCTCGATCGTCACCCTGCCAGTATCGCCATCAATAAAGATGATCACATCCTCGGCAGCCTTGCCCTGAATCTCCAACGCATCGAAGCCAGAGAATTTCAGGAAGGGCGCAAAATACCCGCCCACGTTGCTGTCAATGACATTCTCGGTCAGCGGACTTAACGTCACCACGGTGGACTTGCCGCTGCCAGGGTAGGCTGTGATGCCGCAAATGGGACCATTGGCAATGACCAACTCATTCTGCGGGTCATTCCACTTCGTTTCAGGTGTGACCGCGTCCCAGAGCAGTTTGAGCGCAAATCCGCGCCCGCCCGTGAACAAGTCCTTCATTTGCTGGGTGACAGGTTTTTCGAGGAAGGTATTATTTTCCAAATTGATATAGAGCGTTCGCCCCGCATACCCGCGCTCCACGGGACGTTTTTCGTAGGTGTATTGCCCCAGTAAAGTCGATTCTGCAAGTTCGGCAGAGATGGTCATTGATTCAGTCTCCTATGAATAATCAAATGGTATTTTAAGACGCCAGTTTCATTATCACGGAAAGGCTCTGGACTGCCTATTGACTATCTTCCCCTTTTGGGAGTGCCAAGAGACAGGGTAAACTATAATGAAAAAATCGTAAAAAATACCATCACTGAAAGCGAGGACCCCATGAACGTATCCGATGCTATTCGATTAAAACGCGCGGTGAGAAAATTCAAGGACACTCCCTTGCCCGATGAGGTGGTGCACGCCATTCTCAACGCGGGGCGCAGGTCGCAGTCTTCCAAGAATACGCAGACGTGGCAATTCATTGCCATTCGGGACAAGGCCATTTTGAAGGAGCTTTCCACCTGCGGAGAATGGGCGGGACATCTGGCAGGCGCGGCGCTTGCCGTTGCTATTTTGACT
>JAEURE010000312.1 GCA_016789485.1 Anaerolineales bacterium
CAAACCTTGTGTCCAACGCGTTGAAATATGCTCCCGAAGGCGAGATCAAGATCAGCGGCGAAACACGCCCCGAGCAAGTGATCGTTTGTGTGAGCGATGAAGGACCAGGCATTGATGCCAGAGACATACCGCATATCTTCGACCGCTTTTATCGTTCGACGAACGCGGTCAAACGGACCAAAGGCGCCGGGCTTGGGCTTTACCTTGCGCGGGCAATTGTGGAGGCTCACGGCGGACGCATCTGGGCTGACTCGATCCCTGACTCTGGCGCAAGAATTTGTTTCTCACTTCCACGTTAAGTGAGGCTTGACACGTTTCAAATGCGTCTCGTTTAACTTGATATTTTGCACGGACAAGAATCACTGCCCATCAAAGCATCCAGGAAACATGTCAGGTCTTAACCCCAAATGGTAAAATCAGACCGCCAAACCACATAATAAAAAGGATAAACACATGGCTACAACTATTCCTCCTCGCAGCAAAGTCAATAAAAAATATACATGGAACGCTGAAAGTGTTTATAGATCTCAAAAGGAATGGGAAACCGCACTACAAGCGGTGCTGAATGACATTCCAAAAATAAAGAAATTTGAAGGAAAACTCAGCGAAAGCCCTGAAATGTTATTGAAGGGCTACACAGCCATAGAAGAGTTGATCCTGCGAGCGCAGACCGTATTCATGTACGCGCAATTCGCCTATGCTGTGGACACCACCAATCAATCCTCTGGGGCAATGATCGGCAAAGCGCAGGGCATGTTTGGACAGGTGTTTGCGGCAGTGTCCTTCCTAAACCCTGAGCTGCTTAAGATCGGCAGGAAAACACTTGACGCATGGATGAAAAAGAACTCCAAGCTGGCTGTGTACCGCCAGGCTGTGGATGATCTCTTCCGCCAGCAGGCTCATGTGCGCTCTGGCGAAGTGGAAGAAATCCTCGGCATGCTGGCTGATCCGTTTGGCGGACCTTCCACCAGCACCAGCATGTTGGTAAATGCTGATTTCAAGTTTGCTCCCGCAGTAGATAGCAAAGGCAAAAAGCTCGATGTGACCCAGGGGAATTTCTACTCCACTTTGTTGGAGCACCCCGACCGCAAAGTTCGCCAGACCGCCTTTGAAAGCTATCACGACAAACATATCGAATTCAAGAACACACTTGCCACCAACCTCTCCACATCCATCAGCGCCAATGTCTTCAATATGCGCGCGCGCAAATTCGATACCACTCTTTCCGCCTCCCTCTTCAACAACAACATCCCCGAGGAAGTTTTTCATAACCTGATCAACACCTTTAAGAAGAATCTGCCCGTCTGGCATCGTTACTTTGAGATCCGCCGCAAAGCCTTGAAGTTAAAAGAAATCCAATACTTCGACATGTGGGCGCCGATTGCCAAAAAGAAGACAAAGATCTCCTACGAAAAAGCAGTTGACCTGATCAGTGAAAGCCTCGCGCCGCTTGGCAAGGAATATGTGAATACTCTTCGTCAGGGCACGCTCAAAGACCGCTGGGTGGATTCGACCGTCAACCAAGGCAAAATGAACGGCGCGTTTTCCTATGGAGCCCCCAAGACCCATCCCTTCATTATGATGTCTTTCACGGATGACATCGGCAGCATGAGCACGCTCGCGCATGAGCTGGGTCACTCGATGCATTCGTATCTCACCTGGCAGAACCAGCCGCTGGCGTATTCAGGCTATTCGCTCTTCGTGGCGGAAGTGGCTTCAAACTTCAACCAGGCCATGATGCGCGGACATTTGCTCAAGACCATCACCGACAAGAACTTCCTGATCTCGTTGATCGAAGAAGCGGTCGGCGGCAATTTCTTTCGGTATTTCTTCCAGATGCCGACCCTGGCGCGCTTCGAACTGGAGACACACCAACGCGCGGAACGCGGCGAACCTTTGACCGCCGATTCAATGCAAAATCTGATGGCTGATCTGTTTACTGAGGGATTTGGCCCCAAAGTGAAGATAGACCGCCCGCGTGTGGGCATGGTCTGGTCTACATTCTCGCATCTCTTCCAGGATTATTATGTGTACGCCTATGCCACTGGCATTTCAGGCGCACACGCCCTCTCCGGCAGAATCCTGCGCGGCGAACCCCATGCCGCGGAAGATTACCTCGGTTTCCTCAAGTCTGGCTCCTCTGTATATCCCATGGATGTGCTCAAGAAGGCAGGCGTAGACCTGACCACTCCCAAAGCCGTTGAAGAAACCTTTGCGGTGATGGAAAGCTATATTGACCGTTTGGAAGAGTTGGTTGGGTAGTTAGGTAGTTAGGTAGTTAGGTAGTGTGATGGTTCGTTGCGAGAGAATGCAATTTCCTGTTAATTGGAGGTTGCTTCGTCGGGAAGATCACCCTCCTCGCAACGACATAAATTAAAGAAATCGGAAATCGTTAAATGGCACAAACACAAATTGCATGTCCCCGCTGTAGACAAATGATCCCTGCCAACGTCGAGCAACTGTTCGACGTGACGCAAGACCCCGCATCCAAGCAACGTTTGTTGAGCGGACAGTCCAACTATGCCCGCTGTCCGCATTGCGGATACGAAGGCCGCCTCTCGACCCCCATCGTCTATCACGACAATGAGAAGGAACTGCTGCTGACCTTCTTCCCTGCCGAGCTGGGGTTGCCGCTCAACGAGCAGGAAAAAATGATCGGTCCGCTGATCAAGCAGGTGGTGGATAAACTGCCGCCCGAAAAGCGCAAGGGTTATTTGTTCAGCCCGCAAGCCAACCTGACCTACGAGTCCATGATGGAGACCATTTTGGGCAAGGACGGCATCACCCCTGACATGCTCAAAGCACAACAGGAACGCGTCCAGTTCATGGAGAAGTTGATGCAGGTCACTTCGAAGGATGTGCGTTTGGAGTTGATCAAGCAAAATGAAAAGATCATCGACGAGCAATTCTTTGCCCTGTTCAGCCGCATCGCGCAGAACGCCATGCAAAGCGGACAGGAACCAATTGCGCGGGCATTGATCGAGATCCAGACCATGTTATTGGAAGAGACGACGTACGGCCGTCAGCTTAAGGAATCTGTCGGGGAAATGGAAGCAGCCCAACAGGTGCTGCAAGAGGCGGGGCAATCCCTCACCCGCGAAAAACTGCTGGACTTCGTCATCGAAGCCAAGTCCGATACCCGCATCCGCGCGTATGTTTCTCTGGCACGGGCAGGCATGGATTATGTCTTCTTCCAAAATTTGACGGAACGGATCGAGAAGGCTTCCCCCGATGAGAAGGCAAAGCTGGAAGGCATCCGCGAGAAACTGCTGTACTTCACCAATGAAATCGACAAGCAAATGGAAGCGCGTTTGAAGCAGGCGCAGAAGTTTGTAGAAACCCTTCTTGAACAGCCAGACATTGAAAAAGCCACGCAAGCCAATCTGGATAACTTCTCGCAGGATGCTGTGGAAGT
>JAEURE010000313.1 GCA_016789485.1 Anaerolineales bacterium
TGTTGGTTCTTTCGTCGTAAAGCGCCACGATCATGTTGTACTCGCCGATGATTTGTTGAATTTTTGCAAGCAACGCATGGAAGAAGCTTTGAAGATCAGATGCAGAGGAGATTAATTCATTTATGGAGGCAAGTGCTTCCGCTTTTTTTAGCTGTTCTTCCTTTTTTTGGATTGCATCCGCTTTTTCGAGCGCAGCTGCAATTAAGTCAGCCAGATTGCCGTATAACTTCAAGGATACATCTGAAAGGGTACCGTCCCGAGTTCCTACGAAAAGGATGGATGTCAGGGTATCCTTTGTCCTGATTGGCAAAAGCGCGGCGCTGCTCAATTGCAGCCTTTTCATGATATTAATAAAAATTGGGGGGACTGTTGTCTCAGCCAAATCTGAAACGACCACGCTTTGGCGAAGGTAATTGCTGACTTCGGTCGTGTCTATTTCATAGGTTTTCTCTAATTCTTTGGCATTTTCCAGGTCGCCAGAAGAAGCGGCAACCAAAAGTTTATTGCTTTCAACGCGAAATAGAACCGCAGGGCTGGAAATCCCCTTGAATATTTGCCCACTTCTATTATAGAGGTCTTCAACGGTTTCAGCTTCTGCGATCAACCTGCTGGAAAGATATAGGCGTTCAAGCTCTTCAAAGTTCATGCGACTTTCCCGCATCCGTTTTTAGGATGAGAACAAACTACCCCCGCCGTTATGGCAAGGGGAATAAAGGTAAAGATAAAGGGCGTTCTTGCAAGAGTACCTGTCAGACTGCCCTTGTATCTTTTTTGTTGTATATCGGCTGGGGGCGGCGCTGGATTTGTAGCCATTAAAAGATTTAACTAAACTCCCAGACGGGTTCACCGCCCAAAATACGGCGTATCTGATCTGGAAAGCGATCGGGGTCAAGCGGCTTTCCTAAAAATCCGTCAAAGCCAGAGTCTTGGGCTTTCTTCATTTGTTCCATGCTCGCCTCTGCAGTGACGGCAATAATCGGGACCGTTTTAAATCGTTCCGAGGCACGGATTTTCTTTAAAGCCCCATAGCCATCTTCGTATGGAAGTCGGATATCCATCAAGATCAAATCCAGGCGGGGGAGTGTGTCTGCGTATTCGAGGACCTCATAGCCTGATGTCTTCCATTCGCAATGCACGCCAAGATACCCAAGCATGCGGGCGATGAGGACAAAGTTTGAGACGTTATCTTCAACCACCAACACAGCAGCGTCCTTCGGTATATTCGGTTTTCGGATCGGCTGTGTATCAGATACAGCAGGGGGTTGGTTCTGGTCAGGCATGGGAACTCCTTGTCATAAAACGCTCAATCTGCTGTGCAAGCGTATCGATATCAATTGGTTTTTGGATATAACCGTCGCAGCCTGCTTCCAGCGACTTTTCGCGATCACCGCGCATCACATTCGCTGTTACCGCAATGATGGGGATTTCGGAAAATTGTTGAATGCCTTTGATCTTTGTTGTTAATGTATAACCATCCATGTCCGGCATGTTGATGTCCATCAATATCAGGTCAACTTTATTTCCTTCTAGCCGTTCAATCGCCTGACTCGCATTAAATGCATCGACAACAGAATAATTCTCCGCCTCCAGCACTCTGCGGATCAGGTTTCTGTTATCTGGGTTATCCTCCACGTACAGGATCGTTCCTTTATTAATTTCAGTCATGTTTAACTCCGGCTTGAATTTTACTTGCAAGCCCAAAGTATTCGCATAACAGCTACCTTACAAATAGTATAGCATAACAAAAAGTCGAGGCGGTCGTTTCCTCGACTTAAATTTGAGCGGGTGATGGGATTCGAACCCACGATATCATGCTTGGGAAGCATGCGTTCTACCACTGAACTACACCCGCGTGTTTGGTAGGGAGATTATACGCCACGCTGAAAACGCATGTCAAGTCTGATTAAGGGCAGCGCCTCTTTTCTAATCTGGTTATTGCTTTCTCGTAAGCAGCATATTCGCCAGCCTGAGCAGCTCTTCGCCAGCTTCGCCCTGTGGATTTGCCTGCTTTAAGTAGCTCAACGCCTTCTGTGTCTCCACTTCGGACATTTTCTCGGCATATTCTTTGCCGCCTTCATCCTCAAGCATGGCAGAGACTGCGCCAACTTCCTCCACTGTAATTGGGCCTTCTTTCCATCTATTGGCAAACTTCCCGTTTTTGCCCAAGGCAAAGAGCACAGGCAATGAATTTTTTCCCTCCACAAGGTCACTTGCAGCAGATTTTCCAATCAAAGCCTCGTCACCCCATATCCCGAGGATATCATCCTGCACCTGGAAGGCCAGTCCTAAGTGATATCCAAACAAACGGTAGGCTTCTTGTTTTTCTTCCTTCGCGTAGCCAAGAAGTGAGCCGATATGAGTGCAAGCCGAAAGTAGGGCAGAGGTTTTGCCGCCAATCATTGGCCAGTAGTCATCAATACTAAGATCGTTGCGTTCTTCATATGACATGTCAAGGAATTGGCCGCGAGTCAGATCCAAGCAGCAATCGTTCAAGATGCTGGCTGTTTTTACAACCATATCTGCGGGGTAGTGATTAACCAGATCAAGGACTGCCTGGTTGGCGATCACAAAAAGTGCATCCCCAACATTGATAGCCATTGGCGCACCCCATTTCACCCATGCGGTCTGTCGCCCACGTCTAAGATTAGAGTTATCCTGGATGTCATCATGGACGAGGGAGAAGTTATGAATTAACTCAATTGCAGCAGCAGCTGATTTTGCGTGTAGCCAATTTATAACAATGGATTTCTCGCCATTCTCTTTACTATTAGAGGAAAAAGTAGACAACAATGTTATTAACGGGCGAATTCGCTTCCCTGTAGCAAGCGGACCTGCACCTTCACCCGTCCAACCCATATGATAGGTCAACATTTCATGAAATGGTTTTGTTCTTGGCTGATCCAGCCTTGCCACCTGTCGTTGCAGTTCTTGTTCAATTGCGTCAAGCATGGATTGGGTGATATTTTTCATGAGTCTAATAATCCTTAATGGATAATTGATATAAGTCCCTTTTTAGTTGAGCAGGGGACAGGTAGTGAATGGTGATAAACCCCATTTTGTTTGCTGTTCGAATGTTGGGAAGTGAATCATCGATAAATAAACATTCGCTTGCCTTGCGTTGAATCCTATTTAAAGTAAAAGCAAAGATATCTGCATTCGGTTTTACGAGCTTGTGTTCACCTGAAACGATCATGTCGTCGAATAATTTCAAAAAATCGTATCGCTGTTTGACAATATCAAATTTCTCTGCCGAGAAATTGCTTAATAAGTATAGCGGCCAGCCGGAACGTTTTAGATTTTTTGCGATCTGAATGGTCTCGTGATGGGTTTCCGTCAGGCTTTCTTCCCAATGGCTGTCATACGCCTGGATGAGTTCTGC
>JAEURE010000314.1 GCA_016789485.1 Anaerolineales bacterium
AATTGATCGGTAATCATGGCGGGATTATAGTTGGGTAGTTCTTAGTTGGGAAGTTTTTTACATCCTGCCTAAAAATATAGTCGCCAATTGAAATCATCAACTGGCGACTACCAAACTATCAAACTACAAAACTACAAAACGAATTAACTGCAGAACCGCGCCAACCCTTCCTTGTTGTGGATGTTGATCCGTCCATCCGCATCCATGCTGACCAAGCCTTCTTCTTTGAAGAAAACCATCGTCTGATTAACGCGCTTGCGGGAAGCCCCCACGAGATCAGCGATATCGCTTTGCGTCAACACAATGCGGATTTTCACCATATCGTCTGCGTCGTGTCCGTATCGTTCTGCGAACGCCAGCAGTTGACGCGCCACCCGTCCGTTCACATCCAGCGTGGCAAGGGATTGGATCATCTGATCCGAAAGCCGTACGCGCGCCGAAAGGATCTTCACCAAATTCCGCGCAATCGGCGGGAAGTTATCCAGCATGTAATTGAACGTGACCTTGTCCATCCACAACATCAGCGAGTCTTCCAAAGTCACCACGCTGGCAGAGCGCCCTACGCTGTCTATCAAACTCATCTCGCCGATCAAATCACCGCTCCCCAAAATGGACAGGATCGCATCGCGTCCGCCCTGCTCGGTGTAGACCTTCACTGTCCCATGCAGGATGATGTATACCGCTTCGCCGGGCTGTTCAACGATCATCACATTCCTTCCCGTTGGGAAAACGCGGCGATGCGCGCGGTGAGAGACCCAGTCCAATTGTGCGGGTGTGAGTCCCTCGAACAAATGAATGTCCGAAAGGAGGTTGCGGGTGTCGTCTTTCTTAAGTTCAACCATTCTGAACATATTTTACATCCTTTATCTCCCCTCTCCTTGCAGGACGTGTGCCCGTCAGGGTAGAGGGGGTGGGAGTGAGGTCGATCTCCAAGCCTTCATATGCTGCTCGCGAATCAGGGAATATATTTTTCGCGCTGGCTTCCTGCGCGGCGACGAATTCGTCAGAGTAGGCAGGGTCGTGATGGAACAGGATCAACTGTCCCGTTTCGGCAGAGGCGGCAACTTCCGCAGCCATCTTCGCCGTTGAGTGTCCATATCCCTGCGTGGATGGGAATCCGGCGAGGTTTCCATAATAATGTTCGTCGTTGTATTGCGCGTCGTGGATCAGCACATCCGCATTCCGCGAAAAATTCACCAGCTTGCGATCCGTGCCGATGTAACCTTCCGTATCTGTCGCATACACGATGGACTTGCCGCGATAACTGACGCGATACACATACACGCCGCCGGGATGCGCGTGAGATTTATACATGCGGATGATAAGCGCTTCATCATTTAATCTGGAAGTTGATTCAGCCACGCGGACTCCATCATCGTCCCAAACAATGACCTGCGACTCGCGTACCGATTGAATATCCTTGCTCGCAGACATGTCCCGCAAGCTGACAGGAAATGTCTCGGAGGATTGATTGTGCTCGAGGACATGCTTTAAAGTCTCAGGCGTTCCGCCCGGCCCGTAGATGTGCAGCCTTGCATTTGGGATATAGGCAGGCACAAAGAACGGAAAGCCCTGCGTGTGGTCGTGGTGTAAGTGACTGAACAACAGCAGGATTTCTCCCGCGCGTTTTGCTTTTGCCAGATCACGTCCGAGCGGGATAATGCCCGTACCCGCATCAAGGATGATCGTGCGCCCGCCAGCGTTGATCTCCACACAAGCGGTATTACCGCCGTATTGGATCGTCCCCGCGCCAGGTGTGGGATAGCTTCCACGCACGCCCCAGAATTTGATGTTGAGTTCGCTGTTCATGTCATGCCTCCGTTCGAGCTTTTGGTTTTCAGGTGGCAGCCTTCCCCGCCGAAAAGATAACTGCCACCTGAAACAACTTTATTATCTGTGATACGGAGTTTTCTTCAAGGAAAGTTTTCGCACAGAGGCTGGGAAATATTTCCCACCTGCTATTTATTTACAAATGGTTAATCTCGCGGCGGTATAATCCTGCTTATGCTTCCAGATTTGCAGCTGAATGATCATTTGCGTTTGCGCAAGCCGCATCCATGCGGCTCGTATGAGTGGACAGTCATCCGCCTTGGTGCGGATATTGGTTTGGAATGCAAAGGATGTGGACATCGCGTGATGCTGACGAGGCGGGAACTCGCGAAGCGTTTGAAAGTAAATTTGACACCACACGAAGAAAATAAAACAGACTCAGAAACCCTGTAGGGTCTTTATCAAGGAGATTTCATGGAATCACAGCACACAGACCAGCAGCTTCCCATAGGCTCGCTTCGTATTGGCTTGTTCACAGACACGTATGCGCCGCAAGTGAATGGCGTTTCCATTTCCCTGCAATTGATCTCTGAAGGACTTAAGAATCGTGGACATCAGGTCACCATTTTTGCGCCGCGCTTCCCGGGCTACAAAGATGACCAGCCGAATGTGATGCGTCTGCCCTCGCTAAAATATTTGAATAACCCGCCCATTTATGTGGCAGTATTGGGAACGCCGCGCTCCACATGGTCGTTGACGCGCAAGCATTTCGATGTGCTCCACGCGCACAGCCCGGCGAGTGTCGGATTGCTGGCTTATCTCACAGCGTCCACGAAACGCCTGCCATTGATCTATACCTATCACACATCTATTACGGATTACACACACTACATTAAATTCATCGGCGGGACGCGAATTATCAAGTATGCGGCAGGGTGGTTCAGCTCCGCCACGACCAATCTGGGCGACCAGATCGTTGTGCCTTCGCCAAAGTTCCAGCGCCTGCTTTTGGCGCAGGATGTCCGCCGCCCGATCAATGTCATCCCTAATGGAATTGACCTGAGTAGTTTCAAGGCGGCGAAGAATCCCGGCAGTTTGCGAAAAAGGCTCGGGATTAAGTCTGATGCGCCGATTCTCCTCACCGTGGGCCGCATGGATCCGGAGAAGCGCCTTGATTTCATCGTAGATGCGTTTGAAATTTTGTCAAAGCGAGTCCCGAATGTGCATTTGGTCTTTGCCGGAGATGGAAGCTCGCGCAAGGGACTGGAAGAAAAAGTGGGCAGCACGAACGTGAAAGATCGCATCCACTTTTTGGGAATGGTCAACCGTGCGGAGCTGCCTGATATTTTGCACGATGCAACTGTATTCTTATCTGCATCTACAACAGAGGTTCACCCCATTTCTGTCATCGAGGCAATTGCATCAGGATTGCCACTAGTGGCTGTGGCAGATGAAGCTTTCGAGGGCATGATCGAGGATGACTTGAACGGTTACACAGTTCCATTAGATCTTCAGAAGTATGCTGACACAGTTGCGGATCTGCTGGCAGACCGTGAAAAGATGGAGCGTTTTGGAAAACATTCCCTGCAC
>JAEURE010000315.1 GCA_016789485.1 Anaerolineales bacterium
TAAAGCAGCCTCCACACGGCGCATTTCCTTATCGCGCACACCGACAGCCGCCCCAACCATCAATCGTCCGCGCGAGTCTTTTGTGGCTTTCGGATATTGCGTGATCTTCATAATATCCTTCAAAGTCACAAGACCGGCCACGCGGCCATTCGCATCGACCAAAGGCAGTTTCTCGATGCGGTTATCGTGCAGGCGCTTTTCCGCATCCTTCAGAGAAATTTCCGCAGATGCGGTAATGACTTTTTTCTGCATGACGTCGGCTACAGGCTTGCTGTCATTATTCTCAAAAAGCAAGTCCCGCGTGGTGACAATGCCGACCAGTTTTTCATCGCTGTTCAAAATCAAAATACCGCCAGTGCCTGTTTCGTCAACAAGCTTTTTTAAGTCACCTACGGTGTGCGCAGTGGTTATGGTGATCGGGTTTTCCACGATAAACGACTCAGCCTTCTTAACACGCTGGATCTGCCGTGCCTGCTCATCGATCGACAGAAAGCGATGAATGATCCCAATGCCGCCCTCGCGCGCCATCGCAATCGCCATCTCGCTTTCCGTTACAACATCCATGTTCGCGGAAACGATGGGAATTTGCAGAGTAATCTCTTTTGTCAACTTTGTTTGCGTGGAAAGTTTTCGGCGCGAATCAACACCCGAATATTGCGGAACCAGTAATACGTCATCGTAGGTCAGGGCAGTATCTTGCAAAATCTTCATGGGGACTCCTGTTGTCCAAAATCAAACCGCCCGAATTATAATGCTTTTGGATATAAAGCCGCCTCAATCTTAACTGCTGCATGTTCATTCCAAAATGGACATGATCCATGCGTTGAGTGGAGGATATGCGTCTAAAGCAGAATCAGGTTTCAGATTAAGTACGAGGCGGTGAATCAACGTGGAATATCATTCTGTCGTTGCAGAAAATGCTTCTCGCAATGACATCCAAGGAGAAATCATGACAGTTACTGCTGTAATAGGGTCGCAATGGGGGGATGAGGGTAAGGGCAAGGTGGTGGATTTTCTCGCAGAAAAGATGGATTATGTGGCGCGTTTTAACGGCGGGAATAATGCAGGGCATACTGTGATCAATGAGTTTGGGGTGTTCAAAATTCACTTGGTGCCTTCGGGGATTTTTGCGCAAAACACCACAGGCTTGATCGGCGGCGGCGTGGTGATCGATCCGCAGGTATTGATCGACGAGATCGAGATGCTCAACAAGGCAGGCGTTGGCATTGACGGCAGGTTCTGGATCTCGCCCCGCTCACATTTGATCATGCCGTATCATAAAATTTTGGACGGGCTTTACGAAGAGGCAAAAGGCGCCGGCGCAACAGGTACGACACGCCGCGGCATCGGGCCTGTCTTTGCGGATAAGGTCAGCTACAACGGCATCCGCTGGACGGATTTTACGAGCAACATGTTCGAGCAGCGGTTGCAGGTGCAATTGGAATTGAAGAACAAGATCATCGTTGCACTGGGCGGTGAAGCGTTGAAGTATGAAGCTGTACGCGATGAGTACCGCGCATACTATTTGAAACTGAAGCCATATCTCAAAGAATTGTTTTCACTGGTGCAGGATGGCCTGAAGGCAGGCAAGAATTTTTTACTTGAGCAGGCAATGGGCACATTCCTGGATACGGATTGGGGAACCTATCCTTTTGTGACCGCATCCACTACCATTCCATCCGCCGCTTCGGCCGGGCTTGGGATCCCCCCTCGATACATCACGAATGTTGTCGGTGTGACAAAAGCATACACCACTCGTGTCGGGGCGGGACCATTACCCACTGAGATCAAAGACTACGACAGCGAAGTATATAAAAAATTCGGCGAAGTGGCAGCCACCACAGGACGTGTGCGACGAGTCGGCTGGCTGGATCTGGAGATCGTAAAAACCGCCGTCCAACTTAGCGGCGTGACCGAATTATGTCTAACCAAGCTGGATGTATTAAGCGGACTCGAAGAGATAAAAGTCTGCACGAGATACGAGTTGAGCTGCGACCCTGTCCGCTATGCAGACGTGGACGCCTACGGATTGGACACAATAGAAACCGTCTATCAGACCGTGCCTGGCTGGAAGGAAGATATCAGCAAGGCAAAGTCGTTTGAAGATTTGCCAGCCAATGCTCAAAGTTATGTGAAGATGATCGAAGAGGCTTCGGGAGTCCCGGTCAAATGGATCGGGGTCGGGCCTGAACGCGAGGCAACAATTAGAAGGTAGAAATCAAATGGCAGTCGCCTTGAAGGCGACTGCCATTTTCATAAATTCGATATGCTATACTCGCTCGTATGACAAAACGTAAACCGCTTAAATTTAATTGGGATGCTGAAAAAGCCGTAAAAAATGTAGAAAAGCATGGTGTCAGCTTCGATGAAGTTGTGGTTATTTTCAAAGACCGCCACGCACTTTATTTTGACGATCCGCAGCACTCGCAAAAGGAAATACGCGAAACCATCGTCGGCTGGTCAAATACCCGCAAAAAGGTGTTGACCTGCTTCTTCACCCGCTCGGATGATGTGGTTACCATCATTGGCGCGCGCATTGCTACACACAGGGAAAGTCAATTGTACGATGACAGTCAGGACATTGACCATCAAATCGCACGATAAACATCCCCGTCAACAAATGGCGGGGATGTTTGATGCTATACTCCGCGAAGTTTTTCTCAATACCCCGCACAGGAATTTGCCTTGAAAACAAATCGTTCAAAAATCGGTTTAATTCTCTTATCCTTCATCGCTTTTATCTCGCTGGGGCTGCCAGACGGACTGCTCGGCGTGGCGTGGCCTTCGATCCGCAACACATTTTCGTTGAGGCTTGATGCGCTTGGTCTTCTGCTCGCAGCGAGCACAGCAGGATATATCACTTCCAGTTTTTTCAGCGGCAAACTGATCGCCAAACTGGGTGTGGGTGGTACTCTGGCTGCCAGTTGTCTGCTCACAGGAGCAGGGCTGATCGGTTATACCCTTGTCCCTGCCTGGTGGATGATGGTGCTGCTCGGCATCGTCGCGGGGCTGGGTGCAGGCGCAATTGACGCAGGACTCAACACCTACATCGCCGCCAATTTCGGCGAAGGCCTGATGCAATGGCTGCATGCCAGTTTTGGTTTCGGCGTCACATTGGGTCCCATCATCATGACGGCTGGACTGCAATGGTTCAGCGACTGGCATTGGGGATATCGAAACGTCGGCATAGCGCAAATTTTGCTGGCCGGCTGTTTCTTGCTGACCATCTCCATGTGGCAGCAAACAAAATCAAAACCTCATGAAGAAGAAAAAAGCCGGCTCACGGACTACAAAACGCCAGTGATGGAAACGCTGAAACATCCGATGGTATGGATGAGCCTGCTT
>JAEURE010000316.1 GCA_016789485.1 Anaerolineales bacterium
GGAAAGGCTTGAGGTATTTTGTGGGGGCATGGTGGCGATTCTCGATGATTATGTATCGTTGAGTGTGGTGAAAGATGGAAAGAAGAAAGTGGAAAGTGGAGCGCAGGATAAAGGCTGGAGGGCAGAAATGGCCGCTTTTGCTGAATCAGTCAAGGCGGGGAAAGAGGCGCCGATTCCCTATGAGCAGTTGATCGGCGTGACCAAGTCCACATTTGCGGCGGTGGAGTCGATTCGGAGTAAAACGGCGGTCGACATTAAATAGAGCAGGTCGCCTGAACGAAGTGATGAGGCGGGTGTACAATAAATTCAGGCATCCTTCCTGCAACGTCACCGTGGATGCTTGAAAAGGTTTTTATGTCTCACAATTTGCAGAGTCAGAATACCGTCATGACCGCCGCCAGGCAGACGATGGCGGCGTGGTCGAAACTGATCGAATCCCGCGAAGAGATTCCAGCCGTTTATAAAACCCATTTCGATAAAACTTTTCAGGGCGGAGGGCCCTTCCCGCTGGTGATATGGACGCCAGCGCTGGATAGATTTCCGCGTAAGACGACCGAAAAACTGATTTGCGACACAGACGATGCCCTGTATGTCTTTGAGAAAAATGGCGGGCAGGTTGACCTGACCTGTTATGCGTATCGTGAGGTCTTCAGCCTGGAGATGGGAATTATCCTGCTGGAGAGTTGGCTGATCATTCGCGGCAAAACAGATAAGGGGCAGCCCACCGTTTCAACCATCGAGATCAATACTACGAGCAAACGTTACTTCGAGCCCATTCTCAACAAGCTGCGCCCGGCATTTGAGAGCATGGACAAGCTGCAGTTCGCGGCTGAAAAAGAAAAGTTCAACCGGCTCTCGACCGTCGATTTCAAATTTATGAATTATGGACGCGAGAGCCTGGTTCCCGGCGAGACTGTCGTTCGGTTCCTCCTGCAATCGGAGATCCGCCAGCCGCTCTTCACGATCTTCGGCAAAACCTTTGATAAGACCCTGGCCTTTGCACATATCGCCATCCTCACAGACCAGGAATTGATTCTGATCGAGGATGCTGGAAGCGGACGAGAATCACGGGCAAAGAGTTATGGCGGCATCTGGCAATATATTCCCCTGCGGACGATTGACTCGGTTTCCCTCTCCGAAATCACAAACGGGAGAGTGACCCTGTCCATCCAATGCCGCCCTGAGCGAAGGCTTCCAATCCTGTTTGATGCATCCAACCTGCCGGAGTTGGAGCAATTCCGCACGGACTTGCAGGCGTGGATCGGACGTTCGCGATAGATTTTTTATGGAGTGGGGGATTGGTTCCCTCAGAACGATAAGGAAAGTTATAATATCGGGGGAAATTTTGATATGACCGCCTCTCGCCCTCTTCGCGTCTTCCTCTGCCATTCCTCTGCGGATACCCTACGGGCACTTCGCAAACCCGCCGCGAGAAGCGGACGAGTTGTATCAAAAACTGCGCGCCGTCCCGCAAGGGGATGATAAGCCGTGGATTCAACCCTGGCTGGACGAAGAAGAACTCTACCCAGGGCAGGAAAAGGTATAATCGCCATTGATAAATTGAGGCGAAAATGAGCATGCAAAGTATCGAACCCCAAATTTCCCGTTTGAGCCGCGCTGAAAAAGCGGAGTTGTTACAACGTCTCGCGCAGGAAGTGGGAAACACCTGGGCAGGGATCGAAAAGACAGAGGGTGTTTCTGGCGGCACGGCTTGCATTGTCCGCACCCGCATTCCTGTGTGGACACTGGAAAACTACCGTCGCCTCGGCTGGACGGAAGCCGCGCTTCTTGAAAACTTCCCATCCTTGCGCGCGGTGGATTTGGTCAATGCGTGGGCGTATGCCGACGCTCATTCAGAAGAAATGGATAAAGCAATTAACGCGAATCAGGGGGCATAATGTCGTCTTTCTACACCAACGAAAACTTCCCGATCAAGGTCGCCCAATATTTGCGCCAAATGGGACATGATGTGCTTACATCCCACGAAGCGGGGAAAGCCAATCAACGCATTCCAGACGATGAAGTTCTGGCGTTTGCGGCGGAAATGGGACGCATCTTATTGACTCTCAATCGCCGGGATTTTATTGAACTGCACAACAAGTCAAACCAACATGCAGGAATTATCGTTTGCACACAAAACCCTGATCTGCTCCAACAAGCCGAACAAATTCACAAGGCCGTTGCTGAATCTGGAAACATGAAAGGCGTTTTGATACGCGTCAATCGTGGATAAACCCAATTCATCCTTCATCATTCCTCCTTCATCCTTTCCCATGAATCGCCCTCTTCGCGTTTTCCTCTGCCACTCCTCCGCGGACAAACCCGCTGTCCGCGAGTTGTATCAAAAACTCCGCTCCGAGCCGTGGATTCAACCTTGGCTGGACGAAGAAGAACTCTTCCCCGGCATGGATTGGAACATGGAGATCGAAAAAGCCATCGAAGCCACGGATGTGATTCTCGTCTGCCTTTCCAACAACTCCATCACCAAAGAGGGATACGTTCAACGCGAAATCCGCATTGCTTTGGATTATGCTGACTACAAGCCCGAAGGCACATTGTTCATCATCCCTGTTCGTTTGGAAGAATGTACACCTCCCAAACGCTTGGCGCGCTGGCAGTATGCAGATTATTTTGAAAATCAACGGGATCGTGGGTTTGAGAGACTACTTATCAGTCTAAGAAAACGTGCTGAATCATTGGAAATATATTCAGAAAAAGTACGTAGCCAAAAAGAAAAAGCTGACATAATTGACCGACTAGAAGAATTGATTAGCCAAAATCAAGAAATTGCCCGCCCCAATAATATTGATTATAAAATCGTAAGAAATAAGATTACACTCTCCAACGTCATGGACTTTATGCGCGTTCCCGCAGGAAAATTTCTAATGGGAAGTGATAATGGTGAAAAAAATGAAAGACCTCAACATACTGTTGATATTCCTTATGACTATTGGATGGCAAATTTTCCTGTGACGAATGAGTTGTATAATTCCTACATCAAAGCGAATGGAATTACACCTCCAGCATTGAGACCTGAGGAACAACAAGAAAAAGAGCATCTTGGAAATCCTGTTGCCTATGCCCAATGGACAGATGCAAAAGAATACTGCAAGTGGCTGAATAATCTACTCAAACACGAATTACCTTTGGGATTGGTGTTACGCTTGCCTACCGAAGCCGAATGGGAGAAGGCTGCGCGTGGAACAGATGGACTTGAATATCCATGGGGCAATCAGTTCGATAAAAACAAATGTAATACCCGCGAAGGCGACAAAGGCGGAACAACCCCCGTCGGTTTATATTCTCCACAAGGCGATTCGCCTTACGGTAA
>JAEURE010000317.1 GCA_016789485.1 Anaerolineales bacterium
GGATGAGGGCGGACATATCTGGTCACCGGATGGTACAAAAATAGCATTTGCTTCGAGCCGCGATGGAAATTCGGGAATTTTTATGATCGATAGTGACGGCACCGATCTGATCAGATTAACAAATAGCAATACTCTCGATTATTCCCTCTCCTGGTCGCCATAAGATCGAAAACCCTAAAGTTCTCTTTCGTGAACCAGTACCTGTCAGGAGGAGAGTCTTGCAATTAATCCTCACGGTCAGTCTGAAGACCTTTAGGGTCTATGCATGACATCGAGACCGAGCGCACCATCCTCCACGGCAATCGGTCAGAACCAACCGCCCCTTGCAAGTCAAGAGGATTTGAGTATTATGGAAGCAAGCCCTCCTCCCGTGAGGAGCTTTGTTTGAACATCCCTGCCAAGGAGTCCTGCCATGCCATCCCCCAAACGAGCACTCATTCCCATCCTGACTCTGGTCATCACAACCCTGCTGGTGGCAGCCTGCCAGCTGAGCAATTACGCCCTCTCCACGCCCGTCCCTGCCTACGAGACTCCCATTCCGCAGCCCGTTCCCACATCCTTTATGCTTCCAGAACTCATCGTACCGCTGACAGGCGGACCCTCTGCCGAAGATGAACTGCAACTAATCGATGAAACACTCAACCAATCCGTCCAAGCCAGCATTGCCTACAACGCACCGAAGGACATGCGCCTGAACGAAACCGCCGCCATCGAATTGCTGCTTAACCCCAGCCTCTCCGAGCCTGAGCTGGTGGAGCAGGTACAGGAGAGCGGCTATGTTTTCAGCGGTCAGGTGGAGATCACGCCGCGCATGAAAGCCGAAATCTTCTCGCCCGATAAAGACGCCTTCGTCATTCAGGCGATCCACGCCCAGCCTGTGCAGGTCATCAGCGCAGCCGACACCACCGCCTGGTCCTGGTACATTACCGCCAAAAAAGGCGGCACACAAAAACTGACCATCGTGCTCTACCGCCTCATCAAATACGAAGGCGAAGAATACTGGCGCGAAGTGGAAACCTACCGCTCCGATATCACCGTTAAAGTCACCCTGCTAGATAAACTCCAGTCAACGGGCTGGTATTGGGTCGCAGGCATTTTGGTCATTGCCCTGCTGGTCTTTGCCTTTTGGCGTTGGACGAATCAGAATAACAAGAATGACAAACGGACGTCAACGCTTCGTCCCAAGCCGATCCCTGATTCTGTTTCTACGCTGACAGGCCACGCCTTTATCTCATACCGCCGCGCCGACAGTTCAGACATCGTCGGGCGCATTTATGACCACCTCGTTGAAGCCTTTGGCGATGAACCCATCTTTAAGGATGTGGATGATATTCCATTAGGCGTGGACTTTAAGGAATTCCTCGACCAAAAAGTAAGCGAATGCACTGTGCTCCTGGCGGTCATCGGCGACCGCTGGGTCGATCTAAAAGATGCCGCAGGCAGCAGGCGGCTCGATGATCCGAACGACTTTGTGCGCATCGAGATCGAGTCGGCATTGGCACGTGATATCCCTGTCATTCCGCTGCTCGTGCGCGGCGCATCCATGCCCAAAGCTGGGGAACTGCCCGCCAGCCTGCAAAAACTGGTCTACAAGAACGGCATTCCCATCCGCCCCGATCCTGATTTTCGCCACGATATGGATCGGCTCGTGGCAGCCCTCGAAACATACCTGCGCTGAAATAAAGCCCGCGCCACAAAGGTTTTGGCTGGAACAAAAAATAGCGGAGAGGCGTTAAAAGGGGCAAAACACATCCCCCACAGGAACAGGAAACAAACATGCATTCGAAACGCAACCGCAATCGCCAAATCACCCCCGCCTGGGTGGATACAATTATCCAATTGTTTGAAATCATTGGGATGATCGGCACCCTACTGGCGGGCATCTATGCATTGATCACCATGCTGTAAGAATGGCGTCTTTATCAGGCTCTCGTTCCATTCGCACAGCAAGGAAACTAACAGATGCGCGGCCTCGAAATTAAGGTATCATAAAACGGTATTGTCATTCATTCTTCCTTGATGTCTTATTGTTTTAATAAGGAGAAACCATGAAACCGTTAAACACCGTTTCCAAAGCAAGCCGCCATGTGTCCATGCGCGTGCACGGCACGTCCGCTCATGTGACATACACCTCACCGGAACCAGGCAAGATCGTTCAGGTGGAGCGGGTGTCCAAAGGCACGTTGATCCGCAGCAATTACCCTGCGCAGGTCGGCATATTTTTCTCCATCCCCACGCCTGTCATCGCAGACCGAAAATTCTCGATCCTTTCCATCTTTCAGCGTTTCTTTTCAGGCCCCGTGGAGAAGGTCTTTGCAGGCACAAAGATGAGAGTGGTACGGGTGGAAGTTTTCGTCGGTGAAACACTGGGCGTCAACCTCGGTCTCATCCGCGTGATGGATGGGGATCGGCATCTGGCAAGCTCACAGGTCTCGGCACTGCCGCTGGTGGATGCAAATTCAGACGCATACAGCGAAGAAGCCACAGGCAGTATTGTCTTTGAACTCAACCACGAAGTGCGCACTGCGCTGGGCATTGAATTGATCGGTACATTCGTGAACTTTGAATTGGAAGAGAATCAATTGCAGTTGATCGCAGCCAAGGCGGTTTACGTCACAGGCGCGTCATCTGATAGGAACACAACGGAGAAAAGTGGATATTTTTCAGCAATGGCTGCTCATAAAAATTGAAGAACAACATGGCGCGGGCGCAAACCCGCTGGAAAAGGAAATCTCCTTCGAATCCATATTGTCCATGCTCAAACCGATCTTCGAGCAGGAGGGCGCTCCTCTGGATGAAGAGGATATTCGGCGCAATCTCAACGAGTTGGTCACGTCTGGCCATCTCAGTACATCGGGTGAAACCTACTTCCTCACCTTGCGGGGAATGATCTACGCGCAAACTGCTCCATCCCTTGCTCAGATGGTCAAGGCTGAAATTCAACAATACATCAGGCTTCACTGGTGGAAGGCGCTCGGATTAATACTCCTGTTAATAGTTGGAGTGACCCTGCTGATCGTTAATCTGGCCGCGAAATAAATCGCATGGATCAGGGCATCCTTCGCCGCTTCCACGACAGCATCCTGCAGGAAGCCATGCAGCGCTACGGCATCCAAAAAGACAGCATCCAACCCATCGACACCTTCGAGAGCTTCATTTATTCATTCGAGCGTGATGGCAAAGGATTTATCCTGCGCATCGGTCACAGTTTTCGTAAAAGCGAAGCGTTGATACAAGGTGAAGTGGATTGGATCAATCACCTGGCGCGCGGAGGCGTGTCTGTGGCGCGGGCGGTCCCTTCACAGAATAACAAACTGGTTG
>JAEURE010000318.1 GCA_016789485.1 Anaerolineales bacterium
CTTTGCTTTGGCAAGTGCCCTGGGTCTCATAACTCTGTATGTGTTAGGCCTGCGCCCTTCATTGGGTGGAATTATTTTCAGTGGAATTGCACTCCTGCTTTTCGCTGGAATCCTGTTTGGTTTTATGGGATCAGGCTTCCCGCCGGCAGAAGCGGCGATTGTCGCAACATCCACACCCGTGACTGAATCCTCTCCGCTTCCTTCTCCAACCTCAAGCCTGACCCCAATAGCTACGAACACGGTTCGCCCCTCAAGCACTTCCGCTCCGCGCACCCCGACCAACTCTGCTACACCTGATGGAACCATCACCGTGACAGTGACGGGGGAAACGCCCACTCCGGTGCCGCTCACCATTTCTGTAACGCTGCCTGCCACCGAAACACCAACCATCACATTAACGATACCAACCACACCTACATACGCCAAAATAGCGGCGAATGAAGGCGGCGGCGCAAACCTAAGACAAACCCCTGGCGGAAAATATATAATGACCCTGCTCAATGGCACCATTGTGGAGACTTATTCCGATTTCCGCGAGGTGAACGGCGTGACATGGGTGCATGTTTTTGTCACGGTGAATGGACAGCGATTGGAAGGTTGGTTGTTGGAATCAGTGATCGCGTATGCAACCCCTGCGCCGAACTTTGAACCTTCCGCAACACCGACGTTTGGCATAACACCGTCTCCATAAAATTCGAAATGCGGATATTTGGTCCGCATTTCGCTTTAATATCACTTTATAAAAGAGGAAAATACATGACCATTCATTTTGGTACAGACGGCTGGCGCGCAGTTATCTCAGACAGCTTCACCTTCGGCAATTTACGTATCGTTTCGCAGGCCATAGCAGATGCCGTGGCATCTGACCATTGGGATAAATCCCCTAACGTGGATACCAAAAAGATTGTTGTTGGTTACGATACGCGCTTTCTCTCCGATCGTTTTGCAGGAGAGGTGGCGCGTGTGCTCGCAGCCAATGGCTTCACGGTTTTACTGGCTCAATCTGATTCGCCCACTCCTGCGATTTCCTTTGCGGTAAAAAGCAACAATGCCATTGCAGGCGTGATGATCACTGCTTCACATAATGCGCCGCGGTATAACGGCGTGAAGTTGAAGGGCGCTTTTGGCGGCTCGGCTCTGTCGGAACAATGCCGCCGCGTGGAGGTGTACATCACCGACAATGAAGAGCAGGCGCGCGGTCCAAACCTGATGGATTTTAACAAGGCGCGTGAAGCGGGCCTGATCCAAAAGTTCAATCCGTTGACTGCTTATTTCGATCATCTGCGCAAGTTGATTAACACGGATATCATTGCGGACAATCCGCAGCGTTTCGTAGTGGATGCCATGTATGGTTCCGGGCGCGGCGTGATCAAATCCTTTTTGCAGGGGTCAGGCTGTGAGATCGCAGAGATCCGCGGCGAGATGAACCCCGGTTTTGGCGGTGTGCATCCTGAGCCGATTGCCAAATATCTTGGTCCGCTTTCAAGCGCAGTCAGCTCCGGGGTTGGCAACTTTGGCGTGGTGACGGATGGGGATGCAGACCGCATTGGCGCAATGGATGAACGCGGCAATTTCGTCGATCCACACAAGATTATGGCGCTCTCCTTGAAATATCTTGTTGAAAAACGCGGTATGAGCGGCGCCGTGGTACGGACAGTCTCTACCACGCGCATGATCGATCGTCTTGCCAAGCGCTACGGATTGAAATTATATGAAACCCCTGTCGGTTTTAATCACATTGCTGATTACATGATGAAAGAAGATGTGTTGATCGGCGGCGAGGAATCAGGCGGCATTTCCTTCAAAGGGCATATTCCCGAAGGGGATGGTCCCATCATGGGTTTGCTGCTGGTAGAGATGGTGGCTGAATCGAAGAAATCTCTCAATGAAATGGTAAACGACCTGCTTGAGGATGTTGGTCCCGTTCTCTATGAACGTGTGGATTTGCGCCTCAACCGCCCTGTTGCCAAAACAGAAATGACAGAGTTCCTCACCAAAAAAGCGCCTGCCGAGATCGGTGGGCAAAAGGTGGAGGAGATCAGTCAGCGGGATGGTGTGAAATACATTATGGCAGATGATTCCTGGTTGTTGATTCGCCCGTCTGGAACGGAACCTGTCCTGCGCGTATATGCAGAGGGACGCACTCAGGCAATGGTCAAGTCATTGCTTGGGTATGGAAAAACTGTCGCTGAAAGCGTAGTATAGGAAAGAACTAATAGAATTTGGTAAACAAAAAGGACAGCGAATTCGCTGTCCTTTTATATTTATACAGGAAAAATTAACGGCTCATGCTGGTGAAGTTCGTAATCTGCGTGCCAATAGTATCACGATGACAAAAGCAAGTGCCATTACAACAAGACCAGGCACACCCATGTCATCTATAAAGCCGGTATTTGGCAGGGCTGTTGTGGTTGGAACAATGGTAAGCTGGGCGGCGGCGGCTTGCGTCAATGCGGCACCGACAGTGGCGGTTGCGGCAGCGGGTGTTCCTGCTTCCAATGCGCTGACTATTGCAGGGTCTGGGGTTGAGGTGGCTGTGGCGACGTTCACTACGGCAGTCGGCTCAGGAGTGGATGTGGTGGTTGGCAAAATGGATGCCTGGAATGTGGCAGTCAATGCCGATTCGATGAAAAGATTGGCGGCTTGCGCTGTCGATGTAAGATTGACAGCGTCGGCTTGTTGAGTAGTTGCACGTCCGCGTAAACCAAATAAATAGACACCCACAAGGCAGGCTATCGAAAGCAGAATGATGCCGCCCAGAATGCCCACCGCAACAAGAAAGGTGCGGTTGTTATTGGATTCTTCGGGAAGCGGGGCATCTTCACCATCATCGAAATTGGTTTCATCGAAAGACATGTAACACTCTCCTGATTATTTTGCCACAACAAAATTAAGTGTGGTTTATACAATTATCTCAATATTTATCCGCAGGATATTATCCCACAACTTCAAGGTTTACAAGAGGAGCAAGAACTGTTTCATTGTTTTCCAGTTTTACATCTGCGGCGGGCGCGCGCAAACCGCTGGGTAACGTGCTTAGACCAGGCTTCAACGCAACGATGGAACCAATCATTCCCATATAAGGGGGACGACGCATGCGTACCTGCAAGCCTACAGCAAAGGTTTCCACTTCACGCGGTGCAGGCGGATCCGATGAAATGGGCAGCGGGATGATCGCTTCCGGTCTTGCACCGCTGTAACGGTCGAACACCTCAGCATTAACGGTCACTTCCCGTTTTGCATTTGTGCTAAGAAGTTTGTACGCCGCGGAATTCATAGGCAGGGCGCCGAATCCGTCAGTTACCATGATCGGATAAC
>JAEURE010000319.1 GCA_016789485.1 Anaerolineales bacterium
GCCGTTTGAGCGACGGTACAAGGTTAATACTTCCGAAGAAACGCTTGCTCTTCTAGAGCAAAAAGGTATGTTTGAACAAATAGATCTTGATGGGGAGATCCTCGCATCGTTTTTAGCTGATCCACAAGCACAGATTATCGTTGGCAGGCTGCTATATCCGCGTTATTACCTTGCCGGGGAAGGTGAGACCGATCGGCATTACCCATATGTTCATCTTGATTACTCGCGCTACGTGTTTTTAATGATAGGGCCATTGGATGTCATTGTGCAAAATGTGATTATCGCCGGTGATAGATCCGAATTTATTACCCAGGCGGCAGATGTGGTGGTTATTGGCTGCAGGAATAAATTGCACATGGATGGATTGATTGTCTTTGAACTATCCGATCCCAGTCATGTGTATATGCGTTCGCCCCAGCATGAATTGAAGTGCCCGTTGCAAGACCCTTGAGATTGTTCCATTGCCCTTAATGCTAATAGCAAAGATGACGGAGTATACTCCGTCATCTTTGCTTAATTGCGCGCACTATCCGCTATTAACTCATCGTACTTCCTGCGGACTTCGCGGATGTCTTCCCACATGAGGGATTTGGGCGAACCGGGTTCACGGGATTGATTCCGCAGCAAGTAGGATGGATGAAAGATCGGCATGAGCCAATGACCGTCAATCTGTGTCCATTGTCCGCGTAGGGAGGTGATGCCTGTCTTTTTGAGAATAGATTGGCAGGCAACATTCCCTGTCAGCAGAATCACGAGTGGGTTAATCAAGCGGATGATCTCAAATACGAATGGACGGTAATACTCTATCTCCTGGTCATTGGGTTTACGAAACGATTTTCCATCATCACCGGGCGGCATGCGGAATACTGAATTGGTGATGTACACATCCTGCTCAGGATCAAAATTCCCCGCCTGTAAAATTTTATCGAGCAGTTGACCTGCAGGTCCCACGAAGGGCTTGCCTTTAATATTTTCCTGCGGCCCTGGCGCTTCTCCGATAATCAGCAATTTCGCATTGGGGTTCCCGCGGCTGATGACGACATTCGTGCCTGCACTGGCAAGCGGGTCATCCTTCATTCCCTTGAGTGCATTGAGTACATCATCAAGAGCGGAGAATTGTTTTGATGCGCTAAACAAATCTGACTGAACCATGATCGACATCCTCCAATAAAAAGGACTTCATTGTAATTATTGGAATTATATCGCAAGGTCCAATCCAGACAGGTGAGTAATTGATGCTTTTGCTTCAACTGCTTAAGATCTTTTTTACCTCTTCTGGCAAAGACTGCATTTCATCAAACACGTCCCAAGTCTCCACATGCTCTGCGGATTCTCCCGGGTTTAGCTTTACCAGCGGCGATAGACTTTCCAATTCCACAAATTCGTTGTTGCAGAAGAGTTCTGCATTGCTATTGTTATCCGGGTAGGTTGAGTCTGTCTGCGCGCTGAATGTCTTTTTGAAGAGAACACCGTCCATCCAGTAAGCCAGCCAGCCATGCGGATTGAAATACCCTATCTTGAAGGGCGGCAAAAGGGCTTCAGCGTGGAAAATGATAAAGTCATCTCGCAGGCTGAAGCGCGGATCATTGATGCGGGTGTATGGCCAGAGCGAAATCTGTCGGTTGGATAAAAGTCCCGCTGCGTCCACATTTCCAACGGCTTGGGGAAGAATCGCCGTCCCTCCCAAACGGAATTGAGTGATCGCCCATGGGGCGAGTTCCACTGCCCATAATCCATCGTTGATAAGAGTATGGGTCAGCGTGACAGATGGTTTATCAAAGGCGAGATGGATCTCGATGCGCTTGCGAATGCCTGTGCCTGCTTCCGTTTGCATTTCGAGGATGACGCCATCGGATAAGTCTGTTATGGTTACCTCACCTGTATCAGGCACGTATGTACGCGGCATTGCTTCGGGAGAATGCCATAGACGATGTCCGCCGCGAAAATGAAAATCACCCCACGGGGTGGGAACAGGCGCCAGATGACTTAGATCCGCCAGCAGGTTTGATTTGCCTGATGGAGTCAGCCCGGAGATGCGCAGGGAGTCAGTCAGGTATTCGATTTCAAGAAAATCATTTTTCAACACACGTTTATTCATCATGACCTACCAATAGTTGTGGACGAGATTGCGGATATGCTCATCGTAAATCATGCGGACCTTTTCCATCGCCTCAGGACTCAGGGATGGCAGGTCTGCCGCTTTGACGTTGTCCTCCGCTTGAGCAGGATTCTTTGCGCCGGGAATCGTGCATGTCACAGCATCGAACATCAGAATCCAGCGCAGGGCAAACTGCGGCATTGTCCAGCCAGCAGGGACGAGCGCACGAAGTTCTTCAACAGCCTTTAGTCCCGTTTCATAATCCACACCTGAGAAGGTTTCGCCGCGGTCGAAAGATTCACCATGACGATTGAATGCGCGATGGTCATCCGCTTCAAAACTTGATTTGGAAGTTAACTTACCAGTCAACATTCCGCTGGCGAGAGGGACGCGCGCCAGGATGCCAACCTTGCGGCGCATGGCTTCGTTGAAAAATAACTCGGCAGGCCGCTGACGGAAGATATTGAAAATGATCTGCACGGTCTGCACATTTGGATATTCAATGGCTTTGAGAGCTTCTTCCACTTTTTCGACACTTACGCCGTAATGGCGCAATTTTCCATGTTGAACAAGATCATCTAACGCGCCGAAGGTTTCAGGCATGTAAAAGACTTCAGTGGGTGGGCAGTGTAACTGCAAAAGGTCAATGGCTTCGGTGTTTAGATTTTTGAGACTGCGTTCGACAAATGCCGTGAGGTTTGCGCGGCTGTACCCACCTGCCACATGCGGGTTGAGTCTGCGCCCAGCTTTGGTTGCCACATAGATGGTTTCGCTGCGCTCTTTGCGAAGCTGCGCCACCAAGCGTTCTGAACGTCCATCGCCATAGACATCTGCAGTGTCGATGAAGTTGACGCCCAAGTCTATGGAGCGGTGTAAGGCTGCCAGTGAATCTTTATCATCCACATTGCCCCACGAGCCCCCGATCGCCCATGCCCCAAATGAAACAGTTGAAACTTTCCACCCTGTACGTCCAAGTTCGCGATATTGCATGATGTTTTCCTTCAGAAATACTATCGACCACAAAGGGTCACAAAGGTTTTCCTTCGTGTACCTTTGTGACCCTTTGTGGTGAAGAATTAAGTGTCATAATCTGCACTTAATTCTTTGATGCCAAGCAGAGCAATCAGCACTTCAGGTGGCAAATCAGCAGGGGGCAAATCCACTTTATACAATTGCTCGTTTTCAGCCCGCTC